>NZ_SJWV01000135.1:0-11430 GCF_004352695.1 Escherichia sp. KCJ4928 | reverse complement strand
ACGTTATTCCTTGAAAGTATAAAGCATTTATAGACTCCCGCGCGTATAAAGTATTCATGATAGAAAAATGTGAAAACAAGATTCCGTTTGAATCAGTAAGCTGTTTGTATAGACGACAGTAGGGGGATGTTTTCTACTCATTTCAATGTAGATGCCAGCAAAAAGAAGTAAATATTAAGGATAATGTTGTAAACCTGGAGAGTATGAGAAGATCTTGCGTACTGTCAGAGAGTTGATTTCTCTGACAGTACGTGCTGCGTGCAAAATCACTACATCAAATAAACCAGCCAAATCTCATAGAGATAAGAGTAAACAAACCAACAGCAGCAAAGACATTTATCAGTACTACAGTTCTACTGGAAACATTCATTTTTGCCACCTTTTATCATTGCCCCTATGTGTATAGTACGGGTTAAGAAAATCCGCAATAATACTCATTCTGAAGATGGATAAGGGCAAGTTGCTGTTTGATGATTTTTTCTCAAACTGGTGAAAAAACTTGATGCACGTCAAAAAATGACGCATATTTGCGCGCGTTTTATTCATCTGGCTGGACGCCCGTACATGTCTCTCTATCAACATATGCTTGTTTTTTATGCGGTTATGGCAGCAATCGCATTTCTTATCACCTGGTTTCTTTCTCACGATAAGAAACGCATCCGTTTCTTAAGCGCCTTTCTGGTGGGGGCAACATGGCCGATGAGTTTCCCGGTGGCGCTGTTGTTTTCACTGTTTTAAATCTTACTCACTGGCTTGACGGCACCACGCAGACTTATATCATTTGGATGAATCGATAAATTTCACAAGTGGTTAAGGAGAAAGTATGTCGCATCTGGATGAAGTCATCGCGCGCGTGGATGCCGCGATTGAAGAGAGCGTCATTGCCCATATGAACGAATTATTAATCGCCCTGAGCGATGACGCGGAGTTAAGTCGGGAAGATCGCTACACCCAGCAGCAGCGTTTGCGCACCGCTATTGCTCATCACGGTCGCAAGCATAAAGAAGATATGGAAGCGCGCCACGAACAGTTAACCAAAGGCGGCACCATCCTCTGATTAAAATGAGCGTCTGGCTACCAACCAGGCGCCAACCACAAGTAAAATTGCGCCACAAATTGGGCCGAACAACGCCCGTAGTGGTACGCCATGACTGCGGAAGATATCCAGCATCAGACCGCCAATTAGCTGGCTGGCGACCAGTACTGCAATAGTTGTCGCCGCTCCCACATTCTGATATCCGCTGATACTGGCGAAGACAAAAACGATCCCAGCAAGCCGGGTATAAGTGTCCACCAGCGCACGCTGGACACCAGTTCGCCAAACCCCGCCATGCCTTGTTTAAACCATAAAATAGAAACAAAGAGCACAATCCCCACCAGTGAGTTCAGCAACATGGCGATGAGAATGGTAGAGGAGGTCTGGGTGATGCGCACCATCAGCGTGTTCTGGACTACCAGACCAATTCCGGCGGCAATCAAAAAAGCAAGGGTGAGCGACTGATTCATCCAATCGCGTCCGGTTCAGTGCGTTCGTCGAGTTGCAACTGCATAAATGTCAGATCCAGCCAGCGCCCAAATTTAGTGCCCACCTGCGGCATTTGTGCGGTGACGACAAATCCCAGCGAATGGTGCAGATGCAGCGAGGCCTGATTTTGCGATTCGATCCCGGCGACCATGACATGCTTCCCGCTATCCCGCGCTTCATCAATCAATCGGCTTAACAATTTACGCCCCAGACCTTTGCCCTGATGATCGGGATGGACATAAACCGAATGTTCCACGGTATGGCGAAAACCATCGAAACTACGCCAGTCGCCAAACGAGGCATATCCCGTCACTACGCCATCTTCTTCACTTACCAGCACCGGATAACCTGCTATGGTCCGCGCTTCAAACCAGGCAATGCGGTTATCTGCATCAACCGTTTGGTCATTCCAGATAGCCGCCGTATACAACACGGCGTGGTTATAAATTTCCGCAATGGCAGCACAATCGGCTTTGCGGGCAAAACGGATGGACATGTCTGGCCTCGATAAAATAATGATGATGATGTTATCAATACTATCGAAAACAGCCCGAAGCAACGGATTCCTCGATGAAATTATTGCGTGTTGCAGAGGGGATGTGACGGCTGCAAACAAAACCAATCCCGTGAGCCTGCTACTATTGATGGATTCATGCCAAAAGCACAGGAGAGCATTATGGGGCAACAAAAGCAGCGTAATCGACGTTGGGTTCTGGCCTCGCGTCCACATGGCGCACCGGTTCCGGAGAATTTCCGTCTTGAAGAAGATGATGTCGCCACACCGGGTGAAGGACAGGTGTTACTGCGCACAGTTTATTTGTCCCTGGACCCGTATATGCGTGGACGTATGAGCGATGAGCCATCTTATTCACCGCCTGTTGATATTGGCGGCGTGATGGTCGGCGGCACGGTGAGCCGTGTTGTGGAGTCGAATCATCCTGATTATCAGCCTGGCGACTGGGTGCTGGGCTACAGTGGATGGCAGGACTATGACATATCCAGTGGTGATGATCTGGTGAAACTTGGCGATCATCCGCAAAATCCATCGTGGTCGCTGGGTGTGCTGGGGATGCCAGGCTTTACCGCTTATATGGGGCTGCTGGATATCGGTCAGCCTAAAGAGGGCGAAACGTTGGTGGTAGCTGCGGCGACAGGTCCTGTGGGAGCAACGGTGGGGCAAATCGGCAAACTTAAAGGTTGCAGGGTGGTGGGGGTTGCCGGTGGCGCGGAAAAATGCCGCCATGCTATCGAGGTGCTGGGCTTCGATGTTTGTCTTGATCACCACGCGGATGATTTTGCCGAACAACTGGTGAAAGCGTGCCCAAAAGGTATTGATATCTATTATGAAAACGTGGGCGGTAAGGTATTTGATGCAGTGCTACCATTACTTAATACATCTGCGCGCATTCCCGTTTGTGGCTTAGTGAGCAGCAATAACGCTACAGAGCTACCACCCGGTCCGGATCGTTTACCCCTGTTGATGGCAACGGTGCTGAAAAAACGTATTCGCTTGCAAGGGTTTATTATCGCTCAGGATTATGGTCACCGCATCCATGAGTTTCAGAAGGAGATGGGGCAATGGGTGAAAGAGGATAAAATCCACTACCGCGAAGATATTACTGATGGTTTAGAGAATGCGCCACAGACGTTTATCGGCCTGCTGAAGGGTAAAAACTTCGGCAAAGTGGTGATCCGCGTCGCGGGTGATGATTAAAGTTTCAACGGCGGCGTAAGCCGCCATAAAAATCCAGGCAAAAAGCTTATTTTCAGCTTTAATTAACTAACCACGTCATTGTTCTGCTGCTAATAACAACAAAGGTGAGTGGTTTATGATTATTCACTTTAATACACCAGGTGAACTCCTTCTGCCATGCAGGCAGGGTTGGACAGAAAACACGCGAAGGAATTAAAATGCCTGGAACGGGAAAAATGAAACATGTCAGTTTGACTCTGCAGGTTGAGAACGACCTGAAACATCAGCTTAGTATTGGCGCATTAAAACCTGGCGCACGCCTGATTACTAAAAATCTGGCGGAGCAATTAGGTATGAGTATTACACCTGTGCGTGAAGCATTATTACGTCTGGTTTCGGTGAATGCGCTTTCTGTCGCACCTGCACAAGCATTTACAGTTCCGGAAGTGAGGAAACGTCAATTAGACGAAATCAATCGGATCCGCTACGAACTGGAATTAATGGCAGTTGCTCTGGCTGTTGAAAACCTCACCCCGCAAGACCTGGCGGAACTCCAGGAATTGCTCGAGAAATTACAGCAGGCGCAAGAAAAGGGCGACATGGAACAAATCATTAATGTAAACAGGCTATTTCGCTTAGCGATTTATCATCGCTCAAATATGCCCATCCTGTGTGAGATGATTGAGCAACTGTGGGTCAGGATGGGGCCTGGTTTACATTATCTCTATGAAGCGATTAATCCAGCGGAATTACGGGAGCATATAGAAAACTATCATCTGTTACTCGCTGCGTTAAAAGCAAAAGACAAAGAGGGATGCAGACATTGTCTTGCTGAAATTATGCAACAAAATATTGCTATTTTATACCAGCAATACAATCGTTAAAGTAAATGCCCGGCAAATACCGGGCATCAAGGTAATTACTCAAATCTCCACGCAATATTCATGCCGACACCATAATTTCGTCCGGGCGAAGGTTCGTAATATCGCCCGTTTGACTCATTGACAATGACAGAACCAACGTATTCTTTATCGAATAAATTATCGACACGACCAAATAAATCCACAGTTAAATTGTGGTAATTGTATTTATACCCGGTGAATAAGCCGACGAGAGTATAAGACGGCGCTTTTGCCGTATTTTCATCATCTGCCATAATATCGCCCATATAACGCGCTTCCGTGCCTGCATACCAACCATCTTCCGGTACATAACCTATCGACGCAAAGCCCATATTACGGGCGATCCCTTGCATCCGGTTACCGTTACAATCCTGTTCATTGCAAACATTGCTGCGATAGGTCGCATCAAGCCAGGTCCAGGACGCTTTTACGCGAAAATCTCCCGCGAAACGTTGATCCCATGCCAGTTCAGCGCCTTGACGACGGGTCTTTCCGGCATTTTTGTAAGTCGTACGCCCACCGCTACTGCTATCGACAACAATTTCATCATCAGTGTCGGTCTGAAACAATGCGAGACTAAGCAGCCCATCACCAATACGCGTTTTACTGCCGATCTCAATTGTATCGTTGGTGGATGGTTTTAAACCAAAGTTCATACCGCTTTGCCCATCAGCGCGATAAGACAGCTCATTAATCGTCGGCGTTTCAAAACCTCGCCCGGCTGCCAGATAGATATTCCAGGCATCGGTCATTGCATATTTTAACGAACCGGCAGGTAGCCATTTATGATAACTGGCATCACCGCTGTCATCGCCGTTACCCGGAGTAACGTAATGATCATTGGAATCAAACCACACGGAGCTGTAGCGCACGCCAGCATCCAGGGACAGTTTTTCGCTCAGCTGCCACTGCGTCTGTAAATAGGGATCGACGTTCCACATCAGATTGCGTTCGTCGCGACGCAACTCACCTTTTTGCCCGTATTCCGGCACGCCGCTATTCAGGCGAAAGTTATTGTAGCCCTTGCGGTTTTCACTCATGTTTTCGTAGTTCAGGCCGGTAGTGAACGTGACCGGAACGCCCAGCTCGCCACGGTGTGTCCAGCGACTGTCTACCCCCTGATAATGGCGTTGCAGAGTAATCACGCCGCCCGCATGCGACGGGTTAAGTTGGGGGGCCATCGGGATTGACTGGTACTGGGTCGTTTCTCGCTCTCCGGCATACATCATCACACTCATATCATCTTGCGCGCTCAGGCTACGCTCATAGTGCAACCCAGCCTGAGTTTGCTTGATGGTTTTTCGCGTGTCGTACTGTTCTGCACGAGGCGCTTGTTGTGGATTCGCCTTCCATTCTGCTTTGGTTAGCCCACCTGGGTCATCTGCTTTGATATCCACACTATTGAAAATCAGGCTTAATTTGCTGGCTTCATCAATGCGTACGCCCAGTTTGGCATTGGCTAAATTTTTCTGTGCGCCACTATGGTCACGATAGCCGTGGGTCGTAAAACGCGTGGTTGAGACGGTGTAATCAACATCGCCGGGCTGTGTGCCGTCTCCCGTTGCGCCCGTTGCTTTCAGCCCATAGCGCCAGCTGCCGAAACTGCCGTAGTAACTACTGGCTTCAATGGTTGGTGGCTGTTGTCCGGTCTGGGTGGTGACATTCATTACACCGCCAGACGCGTTGCCATACAGGGCAGAGAAGGGGCCACGCAGCACTTCCACATTTTGCACACTGCTTAAATCGATGTTGGATGTTTGCCCTTGCCCGTCGGGCATGGTGGCGGGAATACCGTCCATATACAGGCGAATACCGCGAATACCGTAAGTGGAGCGGGAGCCAAATCCGCGAATCGACAGCTGTAAATCTTGCGCATAGTTCTGCCGGTTTTGTACCTGCAAACCAGGCACGCCGGTCAGTGATTCGGACAAGTTAATGCGCGGTGTTGCCAGGCGCATCTCCTCGCCATCCACCACGCTTACTGCTGCTGGGGTATCCAGTTCTGAAACCACCTGCGGTGCGGCACTGACAATCATGGTCTGTTCATCAGCGGCAAAAACAACGGGGGAAAGGGCAAGTAGTGCGGGCAAAACGGTCTGTCGAACGGAAAAAATCTTCATGAAAAAAGCCAGGTTAAGAATGGGAAAACGCCGTCATGGTAATGAAATTGTAAATTTATGGAAAATGAAACGGCACAATACGTTAAGTAATTGAGAGAATTGTAGTCGTAACGGCAAGAAATGCTCCACATTTGAGAAAATAATGATTACCATTCCCATTTATAACAAGAGCGTAACGATGATTACGCTTAGCGAAGCATTGTGAAGCAGCAAAAATATCGGTTCATCAAAGGGAGTCGTCATGCATTTACGTCATCTGTTTTCATCGCGCCTGCGTGGTTCATTACTGTTAGGTTCATTGCTTGTTGCTTCATCATTCAGTACGCAGGCCGCAGAAGAAATGCTGCGTAAAGCGGTAGGTAAAGGTGCCTACGAAATGGCTTATAGCCAGCAAGAAAACGCGCTGTGGCTCGCCACTTCGCAAAGCCGCAAACTGGATAAAGGTGGCGTGGTTTATCGTCTTGATCCGGTCACTCTGGAAGTGACGCAGGCGATCCATAACGATCTCAAGCCGTTTGGTGCCACCATCAATAACACGACTCAGACGTTGTGGTTTGGTAACACCGTAAACAGCGCGGTCACGGCGATAGATGCCAAAACTGGCGAGGTGAAAGGCCGTCTGGTGCTGGATGATCGTAAGCGCACGGAAGAGGTGCGCCCGCTGCAACCGCGTGAGCTGGTAGCTGATGATGCCACGAACACCGTTTACATCAGTGGTATTGGTAAAGAGAGCGTGATTTGGGTCGTTGATGGCGAGAATATCAAACTGAAAACCGCCATCCAGAACACCGGTAAAATGAGTACCGGTCTGGCGCTGGATAGCAAAGGCAAACGTCTTTACACCACTAACGCTGACGGCGAATTGATTACCATCGACACCGCCGACAATAAAATCCTCAGCCGTAAAAAGCTGCTGGATGACGGCAAAGAGCACTTCTTTATCAACATTAGCCTTGATACCGCCAGGCAGCGTGCATTTATCACCGATTCTAAAGCCGCAGAAGTGTTAGTGGTCGATACCCGTAATGGCAATATTCTGGCGAAGGTTGCGGCACCAGAATCACTGGCTGTGCTGTTTAACCCAGCGCGTAATGAAGCCTACGTAACGCATCGTCAGGCAGGTAAAGTCAGTGTGATTGACGCGAAAAGCTATAAAGTGGTGAAAACGTTCGATACGCCGACTCATCCAAACAGCCTGGCGCTGTCTGCCGATGGCAAAACGCTGTATGTCAGTGTGAAACAAAAATCCACTAAACAGCAGGAAGCTACCCAGCCGGACGATGTGATTCGTATTGCGCTGTAATAGATGTGGCGAGGGTGAAAACGGAGAGACTTGCCTGACTTTTATCACGCCGCATGCGGCACACCTTCGTCAGTAATCTAAATTTGCCCGGCACGTAGCCGGGCAATTTTGCAATTAGCTCGCCGTTTCAGGCTTAAACACAATTTCCTGTTTTTCTTCATCTTCCTCGACGACTGGCGCAGTGCTGTGAATTTCAGCAACGCGTTTGCGCACACCAAACCAGCCTATAACCAGCAGAATACCGATAATCGGCAGCGCCGCGATAGTATAAGTCCCGTTCGGGTAATCGAACGCCATCAGCACCAGGACACTCAGTAAAAACAGTAATGTCAGCCAGGAAGTGAAGGGCGCGCCAGGCAGTTTAAAACTGACATCCGCTGCTTTGCCTTGTTTAATTGCTTTACGCAGGCGCATCTGGCACACGATGATAAACGCCCATGAAGCGATGATTCCCAGCGACGCGAAGTTCAACACAATCTCAAATACGCGCGACGGCACCAGATAGTTGAGGAATACGCCGACGACATACACAACTAGTGTCGCCAGAATCCCGGCATACGGCACATGCTGACGACTCATTTTCGCCATAAAACTCGGTGCGGAACCGCCCATCGCCATTGAGCGCAGAATACGTCCGGTGCAGTACAGACCTGAGTTCAGGCTGGAGAGGGCAGCGGTCAGCACCACAATGTTCATAATGCTGCCGATATATGGCACACCCAGTTTAGAGAAAAACGTCACGAACGGACTTTGCCCCGCCTGATACGCGCTCCACGGCAATAGCATAACCAGCAACACCACGGAGCCGACGTAAAACAGGCCAATACGCCAAATCACGCTGTTAATCGCTTTAGGCACCATGGTCTGCGGATCTTTACATTCTCCGGCAGCTGTACCCACCATTTCAATGGAGGCAAAAGCAAACACTACGCCCTGAATCAACACCAGAGCAGGCAGCAAACCGTGGGGGAAGAAGCCGCCATTATCGGTAATTAAATGAAAGCCAGTGGTGTTGCCATCCAGCGGCTGACCACTACCGAGGAACACTGTACCCACGACCAAAAAGGTCACAATGGCGAGCACTTTAATAAGCGCAAACCAGAACTCCATCTCCGCAAACCATTTCACACCGATCATATTCATGGTGCCAACGATGGTAAGTGCAGCGAGCGCAAAGACCCACTGCGGCACGCCGCCAAACGCACCCCAGTAATGCATATACAGAGCGACGGCGGTAATATCAACAATCCCCGTCATCGCCCAGTTGATGAAGTACATCCAGCCAGCAACATAAGCGGCTTTCTCACCCAAAAACTCACGGGCATAAGAGACAAAACTGCCACTGGAAGGGCGGTGTAGCACCAGCTCACCCAATGCACGCAGAATAAAAAACGAAAACAAGCCACAAATTAAATAAACCAGTGCCAATGCTGGACCCGCCATTTGCAGTCGGGCTCCTGCACCTAAAAACAAGCCGGTGCCAATCGCGCCGCCAATGGCGATCATCTGTACCTGGCGATTGCCCATCGCTTTGTGATACCCCTCTTCGTGGGCATTAAGCCAGCGGCGTTTCGCGGCGTGTTGATCTGAAGTGTCGGTGTCGTGTTTACTCATTGCTCTCCCTGATTGCTTTAATGAAAAAGTCATATAAGTTGCCATGAACAATGTTTATTCATCCTGGCGATGATAGTTATCACCATTATTCTTTATGGGTATAAAACTATCGGCGCAGCATCCTACCCGTTATCGATAAACGATGCAAAACATCCCCTTACAATCCTGAAGGGGAATAATACAACTGACGAAAAAATGACAAATCTTTTTGCTGGTTAACCTGTGTACTGTCCTACACTTAATCTTTAAAAGATTGTGAGGGCATATGATTAAGGTGTATGGCGTACCCGGATGGGGCTCTACAATCAGTGAGCTGATGCTAACACTGGCTGATATTCCTTATCAGTTCGTTGATGTCAGTGGTTTTGACCACGAGGGAGCTTCACGCGAGTTATTGAAAACCCTGAACCCGTTGTGTCAGGTTCCGACACTGGCGCTGGAAAATGACGAGATTATGACGGAGACAGCGGCGATTGCATTTATGGTTCTCGATCGTCGCCCGGACCTTGCGCCACCGGTTGGGCGCGCCGAACGTCAGCAGTTTCAACGGCTATTGGTCTGGCTGGTTGCTAATGTCTATCCAACATTCACTTTCGCCGATTACCCTGAGCGTTGGGCATCTGACGCACCTGAACAGTTAAAGAAGAATGTAATTGAATATCGCAAATCACTTTATATCTGGCTGAATTCACAATTGACCGCTGAACCTTATGCCTTTGGTGAGCAACTAACGCTAGTGGACTGTTATCTCTGCACCATGCGCACATGGGGGCCGGGGCATGAATGGTTTCAGGATAATGCGCAGAATATCAGCGCGATCGCTGATGCTGTATGTCAGTTACCGAAATTACAAGAAGTATTAAAAAGGAATGAAATTATTTGAGTGGGATACCAGAAGATTATGTTATTTATTATTCAGTAACTTTATCCACAATGATGGGTGTAATTAATTAAATTCATGTTATGTTTTTTGATTTATATCACTCTCCCCTTCATTCAGCTTGTCTATTTCATTTCCTCTGAAAAGAAACTAACTATTCACATTGTGCAGATGTTTCACTTGTTATCACAGGTATTCTATAATCTCAAAAAGTTTTTAATGATGGATATGCTCGGAGTTGGAGATGCAATTAATATTAATACAAATAAAAATATCCGGCAGGTATGCTAAAAGGATAAATGGCGTTCTCTGTATTTATTCGCAATTATCTGTAGGACAAATATGGAGAGCTTGATGAGTCAGAGCTAAAACAGCAATTGATTAATAAACATGTTGATTTATTCAAGAAAATGGATGTATTTTAAATGTTGATTCTTAATATAACCTAATCAATAGATTATCAAGTGAGAGCTACACATTATTGGAGGGGCAGGGGAAAACACCATTTTGGGAACAATGCATCAGGTACTCTTACCACTGAAGCAAGATCATCCGGCACCAGGTGGTGGTGCAGTGCTTTGGAAATGGTCCCCTCGGGGGAGTTGTCATTATTTTCTATGCTATTTGCTTATTATATTCATCAGGTGAATTTAATAAATTCCTAATTTGAAATATCCACTATTAAGCTAGTGTTTAACGACGTTAAGATGGCAATGTGCAGATCATGTTATCAGGGTGGGGCGGTAGCGTATATTCCTTATACAAACCATCATTCATTTCAATGATTGTTATTGAATTATTTATTGTTGTGAATAAAAAGACATTATGAATATTGGTTTGACTTTGCATATCAGGTTTTTTATTACTCGCTGTAATGTACGAGCCTGTCGTGAATAACGTCGAGAACCCATCCGTTGCGTTTGTGATTATTTTGTTGACTAAACAGACACCCGTTTCTCTGAAGTAAAATCCCAGACTAAATCATCACATAACCATGACATTTTTCTGATATTCCCCGGTAACGCCAGATGTCGACTCGCTTATCTCATCCGCCCGACATGTTGTACATGCAATATGTGCGGATCATTATTCATTTTACTGGAGGTTGCTATGTCAACCGGATTACGTTTCACACTGGAAGTGGACGGCCTGCCGCCGGATGCTTTTGCGGTGGTTTCCTTTCATCTGAACCAGTCACTCTCTTCGCTCTTTTCCCTCGATCTCTCCCTGGTCAGCCAGCAGTTTCTCTCCCTTGAATTTGCGCAGGTGCTGGACAAAATGGCCTACCTGACGATATGGCAGGGCGATGAAGTACAGCGCCGGGTGAAAGGCGTGGTGACCTGGTTTGAACTCGGGGAGAACGACAAAAACCAGATGCTGTACAGCATGAAGG
>NZ_SJWV01000134.1:0-11485 GCF_004352695.1 Escherichia sp. KCJ4928 | reverse complement strand
GACCTGAAGCGGTAAATTACCAGGCTAAAAATTCTTTTTATATTGTCAGGTATTTCTTAAATTATCTTAATCCTTAAACAAGGAAATAAATCAGTTCCAGATTTACAACGCCATCATGGACGAAAAATGAAGCTTTCAATCTCAGCGACCTCAGCGACGGTGCGCCTAACCTTCGCAAGAGGTCGCTTCACGCGATAAATCTGAAACGAAACCTGACAGCGCGCCCCGCTTCTGACAAAATAGACGCATCCCCTTCGACCTACGTAACAGATGGAATCCTCTCTCTGATGGCAGCAAAGATTATTGACGGTAAAACGATTGCGCAGCAGGTGCGCTCTGAAGTTGCTCAAAAAGTTCAGGCGCGTATTGCAGCCGGACTGCGGGCACCAGGACTGGCCGTTGTGCTGGTGGGTAGTAACCCTGCATCGCAAATTTATGTCGCAAGCAAACGCAAGGCTTGTGAAGAAGTCGGGTTCGTCTCCCGCTCTTATGACCTCCCGGAAACCACCAGCGAAGCGGAGCTGCTGGAGCTTATCGATACGCTGAATGCCGACAACACCATCGATGGCATTCTGGTTCAACTGCCGTTACCGGCGGGTATTGATAACGTCAAAGTGCTGGAACGTATTCATCCGGACAAAGACGTGGACGGTTTCCATCCTTACAACGTCGGTCGTCTGTGCCAGCGCGCGCCGCGTCTGCGTCCCTGCACCCCGCGCGGTATCGTCACGCTGCTTGAGCGTTACAACATTGATACCTTCGGCCTCAACGCCGTGGTGATTGGCGCATCGAATATCGTCGGTCGCCCAATGAGCATGGAACTGTTGCTCGCAGGTTGCACCACTACCGTGACTCACCGCTTCACTAAAAATCTGCGTCATCACGTAGAAAATGCCGATCTGTTGATCGTTGCCGTTGGCAAGCCAGGCTTTATTCCCGGTGACTGGATCAAAGAAGGCGCAATTGTGATTGATGTCGGCATCAACCGTCTGGAAAATGGCAAAGTTGTGGGCGACGTCGTGTTTGAAGACGCGGCTAAACGCGCCTCATACATTACGCCTGTTCCCGGCGGCGTTGGCCCGATGACGGTTGCCACGCTGATTGAAAACACGCTACAGGCGTGCGTTGAATATCATGATCCACAGGATGAGTAACATGGCGACATTTTCTTTAGGTAAACATCCGCACGTTGAGCTGTGCGACTTGCTGAAACTGGAAGGCTGGAGCGAAAGCGGCGCGCAGGCGAAAATCGCGATTGCCGAAGGCCAGGTGAAAGTCGACGGTGCGGTTGAAACGCGCAAACGCTGCAAAATCGTCGCCGGTCAGACAGTGAGTTTTGCAGGTCACAGCGTACAGGTTGTTGCCTGATCCCTTTCCCGGCCTGTATCAACAGGCCGGTTCTCTTTTCAGACTTTTGCCCTCTACGCCCCGTTCATCCATGCTGATAGCATCGACATTTTGCCGAAGCGACCATCATGCCAACCGTTATTACGCACGCCGCCGTTCCCCTATGCATTGGTTTAGGGTTGGGTTCGAAAGTCATCCCTCCGCGTCTGTTATTTGCCGGAATCATCCTGGCGATGCTGCCCGACGCCGACGTATTGTCGTTTAAATTTGGCGTTGCTTACGGCAATGTTTTTGGTCATCGCGGTTTTACCCATTCGCTGGTGTTTGCGTTTGTTGTCCCGCTGTTATGTGTGCTGATTGGACGCCGATGGTTCAGGGCTGGGCTGATTCGCTGCTGGCTGTTTTTAACCGTCTCGTTGCTATCGCACAGCTTGCTGGATTCGGTAACCACTGGCGGTAAGGGCGTTGGCTGGCTGTGGCCGTGGTCAGATGAACGCTTTTTCGCTCCCTGGCAGGTGATTAAAGTCGCGCCGTTTGCATTGTCTCGTTACACCACGCCGTACGGGCATCAGGTGATAATTTCTGAATTGATGTGGGTGTGGTTGCCGGGGATGGTGCTTATGGGAATGTTGTGGTGGCGCAGGCGATAACCGGATGCGAAAACTCGCATCCGGCAACAGCGCAATTACTTACGACGCCAGGTGGTCCCTTGCGGGCCATCTTCCAGCACGATCCCCATCTCGTTAAGACGGTCACGCGCCGCATCTGCCGCCGCCCAGTCTTTCGCTTTACGGGCATCCAGACGCTGTTGAATTAACGCTTCAATCTCAGCCACTTCGCTGTCGTCTGCCTGCGCGCCGCTTTGCAGGAACGCTTCCGGTTCTTGCTCCAGCAGGCCCAATACAGCGGAAAGTTTACGCAGGTGAGATGCCATTGCATTCGCCGCTGCCATATCTTCTGCTTTCAGACGGTTTACTTCACGCGCCATATCAAACAGTACGGAATAGGCTTCCGGGGTGTTGAAATCGTCGTCCATCGCTTCAATAAAGCGCGCTTCAAACGCTTCGCCACCGGCAGGCGCAACGGTTTTATCTGTGCCGCGCAGCGCAGTGTAGAGACGCTCCAGCGCCGCACGCGCCTGCTTCAGGTTCTCTTCGCTGTAGTTCAACTGGCTGCGATAGTGGCCCGACATCAGGAAGTAACGCACGGTTTCCGCGTCGTAGTATTTCAGCACATCGCGCACGGTAAAGAAGTTACCCAGCGATTTGGACATCTTCTCGCGGTCAACCATCACCATCCCCGAGTGCATCCAGTAGTTCACATACTGGCCATCATGGGCACAGGTGGACTGCGCGATTTCGTTCTCGTGGTGCGGGAACATCAGGTCTGAACCGCCGCCGTGGATATCAAAGTGGTTACCCAGCTGCTTGCAGTTCATTGCCGAACATTCAATGTGCCAGCCTGGACGGCCCGCGCCCCACGGAGACGGCCAGCTCGGTTCGCCCTCTTTCGACATCTTCCACAGAACGAAGTCCATCGGGTTGCGTTTGTCGTCGACCACGTCAACGCGCGCACCTGCCTGCAGCTGGTCGAGATCCTGACGCGACAGCACGCCATATGTCGGATCGGTCGGGACGTCGAACATCACGTCGCCGTTGTCCGCCACATAAGCGTGACCTTTGGCGATCAGTTGTTCAGTGAGTTCAATAATTTCTGCGATATGGTGCGTCGCGCGCGGCTCCATATCCGGGCGCAGAATGTTCAAAGCATCAAAATCTTTGTGCATTTCGGCGATCATGCGATCCACCAGCGCCACAAAGCTTTCGCCATTTTCATTGGCGCGTTTGATGATTTTGTCGTCGATATCGGTAATGTTGCGCACATACTTCAGTTTATAGCCGAGGAAACGCAGATAGCGCGCAACCACGTCAAAAGCAACAAAGGTACGCCCGTGACCGATATGACAGAGATCGTAAACGGTGATTCCACACACATACATGCCGACTTCCCCGGCGTGAATAGGCTTAAATTCCTCTTTTTGGCGTGTCAGAGTATTGAAGATTTTTAGCATCGAAGATTCCGTTTAGACATGTGTGGGTAATTGAGTTGCGTATAATACCCATATTTCCCGCGCGAATCAGCATACATTGCGTGATGATCCGATCGTGCGGTTATGCTATAACACCACCCTATATATGACCCGAACTGGGTTGAAGCACCAATCAAACGGAACAGGATGCAAAAATGGTTACTTTCCACACCAATCACGGCGATATTGTCATCAAAACTTTTGACGATAAAGCACCTGAAACAGTTAAAAACTTCCTGGACTACTGCCGCGAAGGTTTTTACAACAACACCATTTTCCACCGTGTTATCAACGGCTTTATGATTCAGGGCGGCGGTTTTGAACCGGGCATGAAACAAAAAGCCACCAAAGAACCGATCAAAAACGAAGCCAACAACGGTCTGAAAAATACCCGTGGTACGCTGGCAATGGCCCGTACTCAGGCTCCGCACTCTGCAACTGCACAGTTCTTCATCAACGTGGTTGATAACGACTTCCTGAACTTCTCTGGCGAAAGCCTGCAAGGTTGGGGCTACTGCGTGTTTGCTGAAGTGGTTGAAGGCATGGACGTGGTAGACAAAATCAAAGGTGTTGCAACCGGTCGTAGCGGTATGCACCAGGACGTGCCAAAAGAAGACGTTATCATTGAAAGCGTGACCGTTAGCGAGTAATCGTGGCGACACTCTTTATTGCAGATCTTCATCTCTGCGTGGAAGAACCGGCGATCACCGCCGGTTTTCTGCGTTTTTTAGCGGGGGAAGCCCGCAAGGCCGACGCGCTGTATATTCTTGGCGATCTGTTTGAAGCATGGATTGGCGACGACGATCCCAACCCACTCCATCGCCAGATGGCGGCAGCGATCAAAGCGGTGTCCGATTCCGGCGTTCCCTGTTATTTCATTCATGGCAACCGTGATTTTCTGCTCGGCAAACGCTTTGCCCGTGAAAGCGGCATGACATTATTGCCGGAAGAAAAGGTGCTCGAACTTTATGGTCGCCGGGTGTTGATTATGCATGGCGACACGCTGTGCACCGATGACGCGGGTTATCAGGCTTTTCGCGCCAAAGTCCACAAACCCTGGCTGCAAATGCTATTCCTCGCCCTGCCGTTGTTTGTGCGCAAACGCATTGCCGCGCGAATGCGAGCGAACAGTAAAGAAGCCAACAGCAGTAAATCGCTGGCGATCATGGACGTTAACCAAAACGCGGTAGTCAGTGCGATGGAAAAACATCAGGTGCAATGGCTGATCCACGGACATACCCATCGCCCGGCGGTACATGAACTTATCGCCAACCAGCAACCTGCTTTTCGCGTGGTACTCGGTGCCTGGCATACGGAAGGTTCGATGGTGAAAGTCACGGCGGATGACGTTGAGCTGATTCATTTTCCGTTTTAAAAAACCCACAACTTTGCTGATTTCACAGCCACGCAACCGTTTTCCTTGCTCTCTTTCCGTGCTATTCTCTGTGCCCTCTAAAGCCGAGAGTTGTGCACCACAGGAGTTTTAAGACGCATGTCTTCCCGCAATAATCCGGCGCGTGTCGCCATCGTGATGGGGTCCAAAAGCGACTGGGCTACCATGCAGTTCGCCGCCGAAATCTTCGAAATCCTGAATGTCCCGCACCACGTTGAAGTGGTTTCTGCTCACCGCACCCCCGATAAACTGTTCAGCTTCGCCGAAAGCGCCGAAGAGAACGGTTATCAGGTGATTATTGCGGGCGCAGGTGGCGCAGCGCACCTGCCAGGCATGATTGCCGCCAAAACGCTGGTGCCGGTGCTGGGCGTGCCAGTACAGAGCGCCGCACTGAGCGGTGTCGATAGCCTCTACTCCATCGTACAAATGCCGCGCGGCATTCCGGTGGGTACGCTGGCGATTGGTAAAGCTGGCGCGGCAAACGCGGCATTACTGGCAGCACAAATTCTCGCGACTCACGATAAAGAGCTACACCAGCGTCTGAATGACTGGCGCAAAGCACAAACTGATGAAGTGCTGGAAAACCCGGACCCGCGAGGTACGGCATGAAACAGGTTTGCGTCCTCGGTAACGGGCAGTTAGGCCGTATGCTGCGTCAGGCAGGTGAACCGTTAGGCATTGCTGTCTGGCCGGTCGGGCTGGACGCTGAACCGGCGGCGGTGCCTTTTCAACAAAGCGTGATTACCGCTGAGATCGAACGCTGGCCGGAAACCGCATTAACCCGCGAGCTGGCGCGTCATCCGGCCTTTGTGAACCGCGATGTGTTCCCGATTATTGCCGACCGTCTGACTCAGAAGCAGCTTTTCGATAAGCTCCACCTGCCGACCGCACCGTGGCAGTTACTTGCCGATCGCAGCGAGTGGCCTGCGGTGTTTGAGCGTTTAGGTGAACTGGCGATTGTTAAGCGTCGCACTGGTGGCTATGACGGTCGCGGTCAATGGCGTTTACGTGCCAATGAAACCGAACAGTTACCGGCAGAGTGTTACGGCGAATGTATTGTCGAGCAGGGCATTAACTTCTCTGGTGAAGTGTCGCTGGTTGGCGCACGCGGATTTGATGGCAGCACCGTGTTTTATCCGCTGACGCATAACCTGCATCAGGACGGTATTTTGCGCACCAGCGTCGCTTTTCCGCAGGCCAATGCGCAGCAGCAAGCGCAAGCCGAAGAGATGCTGTCGGCGATTATGCAGGAGCTGGGCTATGTGGGCGTGATGGCGATGGAGTGTTTTGTCACCCCGCAAGGTCTGCTGATCAACGAACTGGCACCGCGTGTGCATAACAGCGGTCACTGGACACAAAACGGTGCCAGCATCAGCCAGTTTGAGCTGCATCTGCGGGCGATTACCGATCTGCCGTTACCGCAACCGGTAGTGAATAGTCCGTCGGTGATGATCAACCTGATTGGTAGCGATGTGAATTATGACTGGCTGAAACTGCCGCTGGTGCATCTGCACTGGTACGACAAAGAAGTCCGTCCGGGGCGTAAAGTGGGGCATCTGAATTTGACCGACAGCGACACATCGCGTCTGACTGCGACGCTGGAAGCCTTAATCCCGCTGCTGCCGCCGGAATATGCCAGCGGCGTGATGTGGGCGCAGAGTAAGTTCAGTTAAGCAGGTGCTCATTTGATTGCCGGATGCGGCGTAAACGCCTTATCCGGCTTACCGCTCCGGTACCCATTGTAGGCCTGATAAGACGCGTCAAGCGTCGCATCAGGCATGGTGCACCGATTGCCGGATGCTCTCATCACTACAGCGAAATACAGGTCCCCGCTTCGCCCGCCAGCGTCTCTTCAATTCGCGATAACGCCCCAATCCACGCGGGTTTACCACGGCTTCTGACATAACCACTTACCGCCGTTACCTTCGGCCCCATCGAACCATCGGCTTTGGCAAATGGCGCTAACTCATCCGGTGTGGCATGGCGAATGGCGCGTTGCTGCGGCGTTCCCCAGTTTTCATAAACCGCGTCAGCATCGGTGAGGATCACCAGTCCATCGGCATTAATCTGCTCGGCGAGCAACGCAGCGGCGAGATCTTTATCAATCACCGCTTCACTCCCTGCCCCATCTTCCGTCACAGGCACACCGCCGCCGCCACTGCAAATCACCACATGCCCCTCTTTGAGCAACAACTCGATGGCTTCGCTGTCGAGAATTTTACGCGGTTGCGGAGACGCCACCACCCGGCGCAAATATTTACCATCACGTTTCATCTGCCAGCCGTAAGCCGCTTCCAGTGCCTTTTGTTCTTCTGGCTGATAAACCGGACCAATAAATTTCTCTGGCTGCAAAAACGCCGGATCATCAGGCGAAACCTCAATGCGCGTCAGCACCGTCGTGACAGGCGGCATCTGCGGCTGTGCGCTCAAACTCTGCGCCAGCATATAGCCAATCATCCCCTGGCTTTCCGCCACCAGCACATCCAGCGGATACGGATCTACCTCTTTCCACGCCAGATTCTGCAATGCCAGCAGCCCCACCTGCGGCCCATTGCCGTGAACAATCGCCAGCCGATAAGAACGGGCCAGGCGCGCCAGCGCGGGTACAGCACTGGCGATATTGCGATATTGATTTTCTGCCGTCAGCGCCTCACCGCGCTGGAGTAAGGCGTTGCCCCCAAGAGCTACAACCAGTGTTTTCATGGTGTTCCTTGTAATAATTGTTGACCAAGCCAGAACCCCAGCAGCGTATCTGCCCCTGACGTGTGCCCCAGCGCCAGCAGCGAATCAATCGCAACAGCGGTACGTTTCGGGCAACTCAGAGCATGAACAAAGTGCAGGAGTGGCGAGGCGAAATATCCTTGCGCGGCGTAGCGTAAATAACTGACGCTCACCGCTGTGGTAACGAGTTGAAGATTGTCGGAGCAGGCAAAAAACTGGCGACCGGAGCGCGCATCTAAAGCGCCATAATACCAGGCCGCCAGCAGCATTCCGCTCAACGTGTCATCATGACTTGGCGTTAATCCGGGGCCTTTACCCAGCCAGTGCCGCCAGCCGGTCTTAACGCCATTGAGCGCGGCCTGAAAACAGTGACGAAACTGGCGTAATTCAGCGGTCAGCGGATCGCTTGCCGCCATCGCCAGTGGTCCGAAAAGTCCGGTTTCCTCCGCGCGTTGCATCCATGCAGCTGCAAGCGGTTGAGGATGTGAAGGCGGCGTAATACGCAGCAAACAATAACGCTGTGGCTGTTTAACCGTGAAACGCCCGAGGCGAATCCCTTGAGCCACAACCTGTGGTCGTTCATTGCCGCATAATCCACCGCATAACGCATCGAATTGCGCGCGGCGAAGCACCCATCCTCCGGGGCCGAAACCACTACCCTGACGATGCAGCGTTAACAGTTCGCCGCTTTCCGTCATCAGGTTAATCGCCCGTCGCCACACTCCCGCTAACCGCCAGGACTGGCGATAATTCGGTGCACTACGGCTGGCAAGCAGAGGATGGATGATCGTCATTGCGCGTTCCTCAACCAATCCCCATGCTTTCAGCCAGTGCTTCCAGCGCCTGTTCAAAACACGCCAGCGGTGCCCGCACAGTGCCTGCGCCAATCTGCCCGATCCCCGCCTCTTTATGGGCGATACCGGTATTGATGAGTGGCGTAATGCCGGTTTCTACCACGCGACGAATGTCCAGTCCCAGGCACGCGCCCTGAAAATCCCAGCCTGGGATCTGCAACTGCATATTGCGCTCAAGGTAAATTTCCGCCATCTCTTCAGATACCGCTCTGGCCGCTTCCATGCCACCCGCACCGACAAAGCGCGTTACGCCAGGCGCTGCGATCATTGCCGCACCTCCGATACCAAAGGTTTCGGTAATCGCGCTATCGCCCATATCCGGGTTCGCCTGCTCCTGCGAGAAGCCGGTGAAAAACAGACCTTGCGGAGTGTTTACAGGCGCAGTAAACCAGCGTTCGCCCAGCCCGCTTACCCGAATCCCGAACATATTGCCGTTGCGGGTCATTGCCGTGACGATGCTGCCTGCGCGGATCATCGCGCCAGCATCCATCGCCGCCTTGCAGTAAGCCATCGCGAGGTTGAGGAAGAACTGATCGGTCACGCTGAGGAAATCCATCACTTCGGCGATGTGCTGTTTATCATGATCGAGGCGAGCAATTTGTGGGGCCAGCGCACGCATTAACAGTGCAGAGGAAGCAATATTGCGTTGATGGAACTCATCGCCCATCGTAATGCCCTGCGCCATCATCGCCGTGAGATCGATACCGTGCTCCATGCGCCCCAGCGCCGCGCTTAATACTGGCATTAACACATCGCGCATCCAGCGATGGCGAGTCAGGACATCTTCGCCGTAAGCGCCAAAACGCATCACTTTGCCGATACCTTCGTTGAGGTTGCAGTACGCCCGGTTGCCGTCGGTCACGTTCTCGACCACCAGCATCGGCATACTGGCAGAAGTAATGCCGCCCATTGGCCCGACGGCATTCACATGGTGACAAGGAATGAAGTTCACTTCCCCCTGCTCCAGCATTGCCAGTGCCTGCGCTTCATCTTTCGCCCAGCCTTCAAACAGACATGCACCCACACATGCCCCTTTCATTGGCCCGGTCATCTCCTGCCAGCGCATTGGCGGCCCGGCGTGAAGCAGTGTTTTGCCCTGGTTTAGTTCGCTGATAAGTGAAGAAGCCGGTTGCACATCCAGCCAGTGTGGACGAGCGCGACGAATTTGTTCGATAACCGCAGCATTGGCTTGCGCCACTGATGTAAACATGGGAACCCCTTATTGCAAACGTTCTAATAAACGAGCCAGTTTTTTATTGCCGCCGGCGACTGGCGACCATTGGTAATGCACAACCGGTTTGCTGGCGCTTTGTAGCTCCAGCGCAAAGCTGCGTAATCCGATGTTAATCACGGCGACGTTTTCCAGTAATGACGGTGTGTGTTGCTGTGTGGCAGACGAGAGCGGATGAATTAACGCTGCCGCCAGCAAGGTGGCTTCCGGTAGCGAACTCACTACCGCGATCCCCGCATCTTCCAGCGTGGCGATTTGCTGCGAGCGGCATTGCGGGTCACGTTCGGTACCTGTCACCGTGGCAATGGCGTACAGCGGTTGGCTGTCTGAACGCGCGGCACAGGCTTTTTGCCAGGCGCTCACCAGCGAGGCAGCAGGATCGGCGGTCGCACCGAAGCCAATCACGACATCAAGCAGCAACACGCGCACTTGCGGTTTAGCGCCGAGATCGGCAATTAACTGGTTGCGTAAGGCTGGGTCGATCATCGGATGGGGACGCCCGACGGTGTAGAAATCATCGCCCAGATCAATGATCTGGTGACCATCGGCGTCCAGCATCATGCCGTGATGATGGGTATCATCGGCTTCCACGCCAAGGTGCCCGGCAAGTAATCCCGCCGCTTCGGCAGCAAGCGTACCGCCGGTATACAAACCGCAAATAAATCCGCTGCTGACAGGCGCTATTGCGTTACATCGCGCCGTGACGCGTGAAAGCAGGCAAGCCAGGCGTGCGGCCTCATCCAGCGAGGAGGCAAACCAGACATTCTCGTCGCGGGCCACCGCCGGGGTATAACCTAAAAACAGCGCCACCGTCGGTTTGCCGGTTGCTTTCATGGCATTAACAATTTTCAGACGCACAGCTTCGGCAGGTGGTTTTGAAACAAATGCCAGCACTTCGCTTTTCTCGTCTGCACTGAGCATTTCCAGCGCTGTTAGCGCACTGATGCCGCCCACTTCACGGCTGAGGTCGCGCCCGCCAAGGCCAATCGCGTGAGTAATTCCCTCCCCTGCCAGCGCAATCTGCGAACACAGCTCCTGAATCCCGGTACCGGAAGCGCCAATGACGCCAATATTGCCTTCTGGCATCACGTTAGCAAAAGCCAGCGGTGTGCCGGCAATCATCGACGTACCGCAGTCCGGCCCCATCACCAGCAAGCCTTTTTCCCGCGCGCGGGTTTTAAGTTGGATTTCATCTTCCAGCGTGACGTTATCGGAGAACATCATCACGTTGAGGTTGCGATCCAGCGCCTGGTTTGTCAGCTCCGCCGCATACTCGCCAGCCACTGAAATCAGCGCCAGATTGGCATCGGGTAATTTCTGACAGGCGCTGTCCCAGCGACGCACCTGCGTCAACGCCTGGCTGCTGCCTGACCCCTGCGCCAGTTGTTTTAGCGCCTCTTCAAGCTGCTGCATAATCGCCTGCGCGATCCCCGCATCCGCCGCTTCGCTACGAATTGCCACGCAAATATCGTTCGGCGTGGCGTTATTAAAATCGTCATGCCAGAAACCTGTGGTATCTAATAACGCTTTATTGGCGGGCGTACCCATCATTACGGAAACATCATCAACATTTTCTGATTCGCTGAGTTTTCGTGAAATAATCATTAAACTGACCGAATCCTGAAAACACCCTTTTTTAATAAAGGCGTGGATCATAACAACTCCTTAAAAATTGCACCCATGGCAATTGCACGAGCAGTGTTAATGTGGCGATTACGGTATCGATGACAACGAGTAAATAAGGTGATGAATATCACACAGGGATTATTAACAAAAGAATTCAAATAACCGCCAGGCTATTACGCATTATTTTTTAATAAGCGTGGTTGTTTTAAAAATCAGGTTAAAAG
>NZ_SJWV01000133.1:0-11519 GCF_004352695.1 Escherichia sp. KCJ4928 | reverse complement strand
CATTTACTGTCTGTGGAATTTCAATAGTATTATTATGGACGGCGACATTATTTATAAAATATACCACCTTAATGGATACTTCCTTTTCTTTACTAAGGTAAACTCTTCTCGTAATTCTATCGTCACATTTATTATTTGCATATAAAGCTATATCTATAAAATGTTTATGTATTTTCCTGTCCGTTTCCTTCGTGATTTTTCCTGATGGTAAACTATCATAAATTCTTTTCATTTTCTGAATCAAACCTATCACTTTTTCATGATCATCCATCTTGAAAAGAGAGAGGGCTTTATTGTCAATTAACGTGTTTTTATGATGTTTGCTGTAATTATATGATTTTGTTTTCTTTGTATGTGATGAACTTGTGAAAGAGTGGTTATCGTTAATCTGGCAAAGAGAGAAAAACATATTATTTAAACCATTATAGCGCATAAAATATCCTTATAATTAACAAGAAAGAAAAGGCATATTCTCTGCATTATCATTTTCTACGACTGTCAAAAATCGCTCATTTTTTAATGAGTTTATTTGTTTAATATTATGGGAAAAGGTGATGCATGCTGGAGAGGAAGAGTATTCCCCGGTCAGGCGACCGGGGAAGGGGAGAGATTAATGTGCGCGGCCTTGCTCAACGCCAAAGCCGGTCTGGGAGCGGATAAACTGTGCACGGAACAGTTCACGCTCGCGCGCACCTTCCGCTGAGTTATCGGTTGCCGAGAAGAACCAGATGCCGAGGAATGCCACGCTGATAGAGAACAGCGCCGGGTATTCATACGGGAAGATGGCTTTTTCGTGACCAAGGATCTGTACCCAAATCGTCGGGCCGAGGATCATCAGTACCACTGCGGTAATCAGCCCCAGCCAGCCACCCATCATCGCGCCACGAGTGGTCAGTTTCGACCAGTACATAGAAAGCAGAATGATCGGGAAGTTACAGCTCGCTGCGATGGCAAACGCCAGGCCTACCATGAAGGCGATGTTCTGATTCTCAAACAGCACGCCGAGGATAATGGCAATCACACCTAAAATCAGCACGGTGATTTTCGATACCCGCAGTTCTTCACGTTCGGTCGCGCCTTTTTTGAAGACGTTAGCGTACAGGTCATGCGAAACCGCTGATGCGCCCGCCAGCGTCAGACCAGCAACCACCGCAAGAATGGTGGCAAAAGCAACCGCTGAAATAAAACCGAGGAACAGGTTGCCGCCCACTGCATTCGCCAGGTGAACGGCCGCCATGTTGTTACCACCAATCAGATGGCCCGCCGCGTCTTTATATTCCGGATTCGCACCAACCAGCATGATCGCGCCGAAGCCGATAATAAAGGTCAGAATATAGAAGTAGCCCATAAATCCGGTGGCGTAGAACACGCTCTTACGTGCTTCGCGGGCATCGCTGACTGTAAAGAAGCGCATCAGAATGTGCGGCAAGCCCGCCGTACCAAACATCAGTCCCAGACCCAGAGAGAGCGCGGAGATCGGATCTTTCACCAGCCCGCCCGGCTTCATGATGTCGACACCTTTCGGGTGTACCGCCATCGCTTCACTGAACAGATTGTTGAAGCTAAAGCCGACGTGTTTCATCACCATAAAGGCCATAAAGCTGGCACCGAACAGCAACAGCACGGCTTTGATAATCTGTACCCAAGTGGTCGCCAGCATGCCGCCGAACAGGACGTACATCATCATCAGCACGCCGACCAGCACCACCGCAATGTGATAGTTAAGGCCAAACAGCAGCTCGATCAGTTTACCTGCGCCCACCATCTGGGCGATAAGGTAAAGCGCCACCACCACCAGAGAACCACAGGCCGAAAGAATACGAATCGGCCCTTGTTTCAGACGGTAAGAGGCCACATCGGCAAAGGTGTAGCGCCCCAGGTTACGCAGACGTTCGGCAATCAGGAACAAAATGATCGGCCAGCCCACCAGGAAGCCCAGCGAGTAAATTAAGCCGTCATAGCCGGAGGTAAACACCAGCGCGGAGATCCCCAAGAATGAGGCGGCGGACATATAGTCCCCGGCAATCGCCAGCCCGTTCTGGAAGCCAGTGATATTGCCGCCTGCGGTGTAGTAGTCGCTACGAGAACGTACGCGTTTTGATGCCCAGTAGGTAATGCCGAGCGTAAACACGACGAAAATCAGGAACATAATAATCGCCTGCCAGTTCGTTGGCTGGCGCTCTACGGCCCCGCTAATAGCATCCGCGGCGTTAGCTGCGAAAGGGAGTGTGGCGGCAAGCGCCGTCAGAACTCTTTTCATGATGCTTGTACCTCATGCAGGACTTCATTATTAAGACGGTCGAATTCGCCGTTCGCCCGCCAGATGTAGATACCGGTGAGAACAAAGGAGATCACAATCACTCCAACACCAATTGGAATACCGCGTGTGACGCTGGTGTTCGGATTCAGCGGCGTGCCCAGCCAGCCGGGCGCGAAGGCGATCAGTAAAATAAAGCCGATATAAACTGCCAGCATAATAATCGACAGGATGGTGGCAAACCGTTGCCGTTTTTCGACTAACTCCCTGAAATGCGCATTGTCTTCTATCCGCTGATAAATAGTGCCATTCATCACAGATTCTCCAGAGGTAATGTAGGGATTGTTTTAATTCCCGCTCCCTTATGGGAGAAGGTTAACGCTCGGGTAACCCTTGCCGAATGTAGGCCGGATAAGGCGTTTACGCCGCATCCGGCAATCAATGCCTGATGCGACGCTGTCGCGTCTTATCAGGCCTACAAACCGTTACCGACTCGCATCCGGCAATTGTGGGTTACGATGGCATCGCGATAGCCTGCTTCTCTTCAAGCAGCTTCTCGACTACGCCAGGATCGGCAAGCGTCGAGGTATCGCCCAGGTTGCTGGTATCGCCCGCCGCAATTTTGCGCAGAATACGGCGCATAATTTTGCCGGAGCGGGTTTTAGGCAGGGAGTCGGTCCAGTGCAGCACGTCTGGCGTCGCCAGCGGGCCAATCTCTTTACGCACCCAGTTGCGGACTTCTGCGTACAGTTCTGGTGACGGTTCCTCCCCGTGATTAAGCGTGACGTAGGCGTAGATCGCCTGACCTTTAATATTGTGCGGAATACCTACTACGGCGGCTTCGGCAATCTTCGGATGCGCCACCAGCGCCGACTCAATCTCTGCCGTCCCCAGACGGTGACCGGAGACGTTCAGCACGTCGTCCACACGCCCGGTGATCCAGTAATAGCCATCTTCATCGCGACGCGCGCCGTCGCCGCTGAAATACATATTTTTGAAGGTGGAGAAGTAGGTCTGTTCAAAACGTTCGTGATCGCCAAACAGCGTACGCGCCTGACCCGGCCAGGAGTCGGTGATCACCAGGCTGCCTTCGGTAGCGCCTTCCAGCGGGTTACCTTCGTTATCGACCAGCGCCGGTTGCACGCCGAAGAACGGACGTGTTGCCGAACCGGCTTTCAGCTCGGTAGCGCCAGGCAGCGGCGTGATCATGAAACCGCCAGTTTCGGTCTGCCACCAGGTATCGACCACCGGACATTTCTCGTTGCCGATTTTTTTCCAGTACCACTCCCACGCTTCCGGGTTAATTGGCTCGCCCACGGAACCGAGAATGCGCAGCGACGAACGGTCGGTGCCTTCGATCGCTTTATCGCCTTCCGCCATCAGCGCGCGGATCGCCGTGGGTGCGGTATAGAGAATATTGACCTGATGCTTGTCCACCACCTGCGCCATACGGGCAGGCGTCGGCCAGTTGGGTACGCCTTCAAACATCAGCGTGGTCGCACCGCAGGCCAGCGGGCCGTACAGCAAGTAACTGTGTCCGGTCACCCAGCCCACATCGGCGGTGCACCAGTAGATATCACCCGGATGATAATCAAAGACATATTTAAAGGTCAGCGCCGCGTACACCAGATAACCGCCGGTAGTATGCAGCACACCTTTTGGCTTACCGGTAGAACCGGAGGTGTAGAGAATAAACAGCGGATCTTCGGCGTTCATCTCTTCCGCCTGGTGCTGATCGCTCGCTTGCTCAACCAGGTCGTGCCACCACAGGTCGCGCCCTTCCTGCCAGTCAATTTTCCCGCCAGTACGCTTCAGTACCACCACATGCTCTACGCTGGTGACGTTCGGGTTTTTCAGCGCGTCATCAACGTTTTTCTTCAGCGGAATACTGCGCCCGGCACGCACACCTTCGTCGGAAGTGATCACCAGTCGTGAGTTGGAATCAATAATGCGCCCGGCAACGGCTTCCGGCGAGAAGCCGCCGAAAATCACCGAATGCACCGCGCCAATGCGGGCGCAGGCCAGCATCGCAACCGCGGCTTCCGGCACCATCGGCATATAAATCGCCACCACATCACCTTTTTTAATGCCCAGCTCGAGCAGGGTATTGGCGAAGCGGCAGACGTCGCGGTGCAGCTCTTTATAGCTGATATGTTTGCTCTGGCTGGCGTCGTCGCCTTCCCAGATGATGGCGGTGCGATCGCCGTTTTCTTGCAGATGGCGGTCAAGGCAGTTTGCCGCCAGATTCAGCGTGCCGTCCTCGTACCATTTAATGGACACATTACCGGGGGCAAAGGAGGTGTTTTTCACCTTCTGGTAAGGTTTGATCCAGTCAAGAATTTTTCCCTGTTCGCCCCAGAAGGTATCAGGTACGTTAATAGATTGTTGATACATCGCCTCGTACTGCTGAGGGTTTATCAGGCAACGGTCTGCGATGTTGGCAGGAATGGTGTGTTTGTGAATTTGGCTCATGCTTTTGTTCTCCTTGTAGGATGTTAATAATATGTGGCATAAGCGTTAAATGTAGGGGTATTGGCAGTTTTGTTTAGTATTTGGGCGACAGATCACGCAAAAGTAGAATTGTGCAAATAAACGGCAGGGTAATTTTTGAAGGTCAGCAACAAAAGTTGATTAATTCTTTGAGGAACATGCAGTTATGCATGCTGTTGAAAAAGAGGAAGATACTGACTAACTCTAAAGTGGTATTTTACATGCACTTACAATTGATTAAAGACAACATTCACAGTGTGGTTATTTGTTACACATAGGGGCGAGCAATGTCATGACAGTGTAGGTGCGGTTACTGTCGTGAAAAACAATAAAAACCGCCATTGCAACAATGGCGCAATTCGGATGAAGCCCCTATGACAAGGATAAAAATAAACGCACGCCGTATCTTCAGCTTATTGATTCCTTTTTTCTTTTTCACTTCTGTTCACGCTGAACAAACGGCTGCTCCCGCAAAACCTGTAACTGTGGAAGCGAAGAATGAAACCTTTGCCCCGCAGCATCCCGATCAATATCTCTCCTGGAAAGCCACCTCGGAACAGTCAGAGCGTGTTGACGCCCTGGCGGAAGATCCACGGCTGGTGATCCTGTGGGCGGGGTATCCCTTCTCGCGCGATTACAACAAGCCGCGTGGACATGCCTTTGCTGTGACCGATGTGCGTGAAACCCTGCGTACCGGTGCGCCGAAAAACGCTGAAGATGGTCCGCTACCGATGGCATGCTGGAGTTGTAAAAGCCCTGATGTGGCGAGTCTGATCCAGAAAGACGGCGAAGATGGCTACTTCCACGGTAAATGGGCGCGCGGCGGCCCGGAAATCGTCAACAACTTAGGTTGTGCCGACTGCCATAACACCGCCTCACCAGAGTTCGCCAAAGGCAAACCGGAGTTAACCCTTTCCCGTCCGTATGCGGCTCGCGCGATGGAAGCCATTGGTAAACCTTTTGAGAAAGCCGGACGTTTCGACCAGCAATCGATGGTTTGCGGTCAGTGCCATGTGGAGTATTACTTCGACGGCAAAAACAAAGCGGTTAAATTCCCGTGGGATGACGGCATGAAAGTCGAAAATATGGAGCAGTATTACGACAAAATTGCCTTCTCTGACTGGACTAACTCCCTGTCGAAAACGCCAATGCTGAAAGCGCAGCACCCGGAATATGAAACCTGGACAGCGGGCATTCACGGTAAAAACAACGTGACCTGTATCGACTGCCATATGCCAAAAGTGCAGAACGCCGAAGGCAAACTCTACACCGACCATAAAATTGGTAATCCGTTTGATAACTTCGCCCAGACTTGTGCGAACTGCCATACCCAGGACAAAGCTGCCTTGCAAAAAGTGGTCGCGGAACGTAAGCAGTCGATTAACGACCTGAAAATCAAGGTTGAAGATCAACTGGTTCACGCTCACTTCGAAGCGAAAGCAGCGCTGGATGCAGGCGCGACGGAAGCTGAAATGAAGCCAATTCAGGACGATATCCGTCATGCCCAGTGGCGCTGGGATCTGGCAATCGCTTCCCACGGCATTCATATGCACGCACCGGAAGAAGGTTTACGGATGCTCGGTACGGCGATGGATAAAGCGGCGGATGCACGCACCAAACTGGCGCGCCTGCTGGCGACCAAAGGCATCACCCATGAAATCCAGATCCCGGATATCTCGACCAAAGAGAAAGCCCAGCAGGCCATTGGCCTGAACATGGAACAAATCAAGGCCGAGAAGCAGGACTTCATCAAAACGGTGATCCCGCAGTGGGAAGAACAGGCACGTAAAAATGGTCTGTTAAGCCAATAACCCAGTTCCGCCTCGCAAGGGGCGGAAAACACAATGGAGTGAATATGAGCGTATTACGTTCGTTATTAACTGCTGGGGTGCTGGCGTCGGGCCTGTTGTGGAGCCTGAACGGAATTACCGCTACCCCTGCGGCGCAGGCATCTGGTGATCGCTACGAAGTTACCCAGCAGCGTAACCCGGATGCCGCCTGTCTGGACTGTCATAAGCCAGATATCGAAGGTATGCATGGCAAACATGCTTCCGTTATCAACCCGAATAACAAACTGCCGGTCACCTGCACCAACTGTCACGGCCAGCCATCACCGCAACACCGCGAAGGGGTGAAAGATGTGATGCGCTTTAACGAGCCGATGTACAAGGTCGGAGAGCAGAACAGCGTCTGTATGTCCTGTCATCTGCCGGAACAGTTGCAAAAAGCGTTCTGGCCGCACGATGTCCACGTAACCAAAGTGGCGTGCGCCAGCTGCCATTCCCTGCATCCACAGCAAGATACGATGCAGACGTTAAGTGACAAAGGACGGATTAAGATTTGCGTCGATTGCCACAGCGATCAGCGCACCAATCCGAACTTTAACCCGGCGTCTGTTCCGTTGCTTAAGGAGCAGCCATGACCTGGTCTCGTCGCCAGTTTCTCACCGGCGTCGGCGTGCTGGCAACCGTCAGCGGCACCGCAGGGCGCGTGGTGGCGAAAACGTTGAATATCAATGGGGTGCGTTACGGCATGGTGCATGACGAGTCGTTATGCATCGGCTGTACCGCCTGTATGGATGCTTGTCGGGAAGTGAACAAGGTGCCGGAAGGCGTCTCGCGCCTGATGATTATTCGTAGCGAGCCGCAGGGCGAATTTCCTGATGTGAAATATCGCTTCTTCCGTAAGTCTTGCCAGCACTGCGATCATGCGCCGTGCGTTGACGTCTGCCCGACCGGTGCGTCTTTTCGTGATGCCGCTAGCGGGATTGTCGATGTTAATCCTGATCTCTGCGTCGGTTGTCAGTACTGCATCGCCGCCTGTCCGTACCGCGTGCGCTTTATCCATCCGGTCACGAAGACGGCGGACAAATGCGATTTCTGCCGTAAGACCAATTTGCAGGCCGATAAGCTGCCCGCGTGCGTTGAGGCTTGCCCGACGAAGGCGCTGACGTTTGGCAATCTGGACGATCCTAACAGTGAGATTTCGCAACTGCTGCGCCAGAAGCCTACTTACCGCTACAAGCTGGCGCTGGGAACCAAACCGAAGCTGTACCGCGTACCGTTTAAATACGGGGAGGTGAGCCAATGACGCAGACTTCCGCATTTCATTTTGAATCGCTGGTGTGGGACTGGCCGATTGCCATCTACCTGTTTTTGATTGGTATTTCTGCCGGTCTGGTGACGCTGGCCGTGCTGTTACGTCGCTTCTACCCGCAGGCGGGCGGTGCAGACAGCACGTTGCTGCGCACCACGCTGATTGTCGGACCTGGCGCGGTGATCCTCGGTCTGTTGATCCTCGTCTTCCACCTGACAAGACCGTGGACCTTCTGGAAGCTGATGTTCCACTACAGTTTTACCTCGGTGATGTCGATGGGGGTGATGCTGTTTCAGCTCTACATGGTGGTGCTGGTGCTGTGGCTGGCGAAAATCTTTGAACATGATTTGCTTGCCCTGCAACAACGCTGGTTGCCGAAGCTGGGGATCGTGCAAAAGGTTCTGAGCCTGCTGACGCCCGTTCATCGCGGACTGGAAACGCTGATGCTGGTGTTGGCGGTGCTGCTGGGGGCTTATACCGGCTTTCTGCTGTCGGCGCTGAAATCGTATCCGTTCCTCAATAACCCGATCCTGCCGGTGCTGTTCCTCTTCTCCGGCATCTCGTCCGGTGTGGCGGTAGCGCTGATCGCCATGGCGATACGCCAACGCAAAAATCCGCATTCCACGGAAGCGCACTTTGTTCACCGTATGGAAATCCCTGTGGTATGGGGTGAAATCTTCCTGCTGGTGGCGTTTTTTGTCGGTCTGGCCCTGGGCGATGACGGTAAAGTGCGTGCGCTGGTGGCGGCATTAGGTGGCGGTTTCTGGACGTGGTGGTTCTGGCTTGGTGTCGCCGGGCTGGGGCTGATTGTGCCAATGCTGCTCAAACCGTGGGTCAATCGCAGTTCCGGCATTCCTGCCGTGCTGGCGGCGTGTGGGGCCAGTCTGGTCGGCGTGTTGATGCTGCGCTTTTTCATTCTCTACGCCGGACAGTTGACGGTGGCGTAAGCCAGAAAAGAGGTGGTTTCTGGACGTATTCCTTCCTGAAGTCGGTTTTCTGGCGTTGTTGTTAAGTCTCGGGGTCAACGTGTTGACCCCGTTGACGGCCTTCGCGGGAGTGCGGTTGCGCTGGCCTGCCATGATGCGACTCACTTGCATCGGCATTCTGGCACAGTTCGCGCTCCTGCTGCTCGCCTTTGGCGTACTGACGTATTGTTTTCTCATCAGCGATTTCTCGGTCATTTATGTCGCGCAACATAGCTATAGCCTGCTGTCGTGGGAACTCAAGCTGGCAGCGGTGTGGGGCGGCCATGAAGGTTCGCTGCTGCTTTGGGTGCTGCTGCTTTCCGCCTGGAGCGCGCTGTTTGCCTGGCATTATCGGCAGCAAACCGATCCGCTATTTCCGCTGACGCTAGCCGTTTTATCTCTCATGCTCGCCGCACTGCTACTGTTTGTAGTGCTGTGGTCCGATCCCTTCGTGCGGATATTTCCACCAGCAATCGAAGGCCGCGATCTCAATCCGATGCTGCAACATCCCGGTCTTATCTTTCATCCACCGCTGCTTTACCTTGGCTATGGCGGTTTGATGGTGGCGGCGAGCGTGGCGCTGGCGAGTTTACTGCGCGGCGAGTTTGATGGTGCCTGCGCCAGAATTTGTTGGCGCTGGGCACTACCTGGCTGGAGCGCATTAACGGCGGGGATCATCCTCGGTTCCTGGTGGGCCTATTGCGAACTGGGCTGGGGCGGCTGGTGGTTCTGGGATCCGGTGGAAAACGCCTCTTTATTACCCTGGCTTTCTGCCACTGCGCTGCTGCACAGTTTGTCCCTGACACGCCAGCGGGAGATTTTCCGCCACTGGTCGCTGTTGCTGGCGATAGTAACTCTGATGCTGTCGCTACTGGGTACCTTAATTGTCCGTTCTGGCATTCTGGTTTCGGTTCATGCGTTCGCACTGGATAACGTCCGCGCCGTGCCGTTGTTCAGCCTGTTTGCACTGATTAGCCTTGCGTCTCTGGCTCTGTATGGCTGGCGAGCGCGGGACGGTGGCCCGGTGGTGCGTTTTTCGGGGTTATCGCGGGAAATGTTAATCCTCGCTACGCTGTTGCTGTTTTGCGCAGTGCTACTGATCGTGCTGGTGGGAACGCTTTATCCGATGATTTACGGTCTGCTGGGCTGGGGACGCCTCTCCGTTGGCGCGCCGTATTTTAACCGCGCGACGTTACCGTTTGGCCTGTTGATGCTGGTGGTGATTGTGCTGGCGACGTTTGTCTCTGGCAAACGCGTGCAGCTTCCGGCGCTGGTAGCTCATGCGGGCGTGCTGTTATTTGCCGCTGGGATCGTGGTTTCCAGCGTCAGCCGTCAGGAGATCAGCCTGAATTTACAGCCGGGTCAGCAGGTGACGCTGGCAGGATACACCTTCCGTTTTGAGCGCCTCGATCTGCAAGCCAAAGGCAATTACACCAGCGAAAAAGCGATAGTGGCACTGTTTGACCATCAGCAACGCATTGGTGAACTGATGCCGGAGCGGCGTTTTTACGAAGCACGTCGTCAGCAAATGATGGAACCGTCAATTCGCTGGAACGGCATCCATGACTGGTATGCGGTCATGGGTGAAAAAACCGGAGCGGATCGTTACGCTTTTCGCTTGTATGTACAAAGCGGTGTGCGCTGGATCTGGGGGGGAGGATTGTTGATGATTGCGGGCGCATTGTTAAGCGGATGGCGGGGGAGGAAGCGCGATGAATAAAGGACTTCTCACGCTACTGCTGTTATTTACCTGTTTTGCGCGCGCTCAGGTCGTAGACACCTGGCAATTCGCCAATCCGCAACAACAGCAACAGGCGTTAAATATTGCCAGCCAGTTACGTTGTCCGCAGTGCCAGAATCAAAACTTACTGGAATCCAACGCGCCGGTGGCAGTCAGTATGCGCCATCAGGTTTACAGCATGGTGGCGGAGGGGAAGAACGAAGTCGAAATCATTGGCTGGATGACCGAACGCTACGGAGATTTTGTTCGCTATAACCCACCGTTAACGGGTCAGACGCTGGTGTTGTGGGCGCTGCCAGTGGTGTTGTTACTGCTGATGGCACTGATCCTCTGGCGAGTGAGGGCGAAGCGATGAAAGAGCCCAAAATACCGGTGAAAATGCTGACAACACTCACGATTTTGATGGTATTTCTCTGTGTCGGCAGTTATCTGTTAAGTCCAAAATGGCAGGCGGTACATGCGGAATATCAGCGTCAGCGCGATCCGCTACATCAGTTTGCCAGCCAGCAAACCCCGGAAGCGCAGCTTCAGGCATTGCAGGATAAAATCCGCGCTAATCCACAAAACAGCGAACAATGGGCGTTACTGGGCGAGTACTATCTGTGGCAAAACGATTACAGCAATTCGCTGCTGGCGTACCGTCAGGCGTTGCAACTACGTGGTGAGAACGCTGAACTGTATGCGGCGCTGGCGACGGTGCTTTATTACCAGGCCAGCCAGCATATGACCGCCCAGACTCGCGCAATGATCGACAAAGCCCTCGCGCTGGACTCTAACGAAATCACCGCTCTGATGCTGCTGGCTTCCGATGCGTTTATGCAGGCGAATTACGCGCAAGCCATCGAACTATGGCAAAAAGTGATGGATCTCAACTCACCCCGGATCAACCGGACACAGCTGGTCGAGTCGATTAATATGGCGAAATTGTTGCAGCGGAGATCAGATTAATCATCTGGTGATGAAGATTATG
>NZ_SJWV01000132.1:0-11677 GCF_004352695.1 Escherichia sp. KCJ4928 | reverse complement strand
TCCTAATTTATTTTGAAAAAGGCATTGGGATTTATGCCGTATTCCTGAAGATCCTCATCATTGGAATGGATTTTCGGGCGAGAAAAGGATTTTATATGGACACTCTGCTCATCATTTCTTCTTCTCATCATCAACAATTCACGTCTCTCTTCCGCGTTTAATAACGGATTATGAGGTGCAAAAATATCTTTCTTTTCAGTTACCTGTAATTAGATACAGAGAGAGATTTTGGCAATACATGGAGTAATACAGGATGTATTCAAGTAGCAGAAAAAGGTGCCCGAAAACCAAATGGGCTTTGAAACTTCTTACTGCCGCATTTTTAGCAGCGAGTCCCGCGGCGAAGAGTGCTGTTAATAACGCCTATGATGCATTGATTATTGAAGCTCGCAAGGGTAATACTCAGCCAGCTTTGTCATGGTTTGCACTAAAATCAGCACTCAGCAATAACCAAATTGCTGACTGGTTACAGATTGCCTTATGGGCCGGGCAAGATAAACAGGTTATTACCGTTTACAACCGCTACCGTCATCAGCAATTACCAGCGCGTGGTTATGCAGCTGTCGCCGTCGCTTATCGTAACCTGCAACAATGGCAAAACTCGCTTACACTGTGGCAAAAGGCGCTCTCTCTGGAGCCGCAAAATAAGGATTATCAACGGGGACAAATTTTAACCCTGGCAGATGCTGGTCACTATGATACTGCGCTGGTTAAACTTAAGCAGCTTAACTCTGGAGCACCGGACAAAGCCAATTTACTCGCAGAAGCCTATATCTATAAACTGGCGGGGCGTCATCAGGATGAATTACGGGCGATGACAGAGTCATTACCTGAAAATGCATCTACGCAACAATATCCCACAGAATACGTGCAGGCATTACGTAATAATCAACTTGCTGCCGCGATTGACGATGCCAATTTAACGCCAGATATTCGCGCTGATATTCATGCCGAACTGGTCAGACTGTCGTTTATGCCTACGCGCAGTGAAAGTGAACGTTATGCCATTGCCGATCGCGCCCTCGCCCAATACGCTGCATTAGAAATTCTGTGGCACGATAACCCAGACCGTACTGCCCAGTACCAGCGTATTCAGGTTGATCATCTTGGCGCGTTATTAACTCGCGATCGTTATAAAGACGTTATTTCTCACTATCAGCGATTAAAAAAGACGGGGCAAATTATTCCGCCCTGGGGGCAATATTGGGTTGCATCGGCTTATCTCAAAGATCATCAGCCGAAAAAAGCACAGTCAATAATGACCGAGCTCTTTTATCACAAGGAGACCATTGCCCCGGATTTATCCGATGAAGAACTTGCGGATCTCTTTTACAGCCACCTGGAGAGTGAAAATTATCCGGGCGCGCTAACTGTCACCCAACATACCATTAATACTTCGCCGCCTTTCCTTCGGTTAATGGGCACGCCTACGAGCATCCCGAATGATACCTGGTTACAGGGGCATTCGTTTCTCTCAACCGTAGCAAAATATAGTAATGATCTTCCTCAGGCTGAAATGACAGCCAGAGAGCTTGCTTATAACGCACCAGGAAATCAGGGACTGCGCATTGATTACGCGAGTGTGTTACAAGCCCGCGGTTGGCCTCGTGCAGCAGAAAATGAATTAAAAAAAGCAGAAGTGATCGAGCCACGTAATATTAATCTGGAGGTTGAACAAGCCTGGACAGCATTAACGTTACAAGAATGGCAGCAGGCAGCTGTCTTAACGCACGATGTTGTCGAACGTGAACCGCAAGATCCCGGCGTTGTACGATTAAAACGTGCGGTTGATGTACATAATCTTGCAGAGCTTCGTATCGCTGGCTCAACAGGAATTGATGCCGAAGGCCCGGATAGTGGTAAACATGATGTCGACTTAACCACCATCGTTTATTCACCACCGCTGAAGGATAACTGGCGCGGTTTTGCTGGATTCGGTTATGCCGATGGACAATTTAGCGAAGGAAAAGGGATTGTTCGCGACTGGCTTGCGGGTGTTGAGTGGCGGTCACGTAATATCTGGCTCGAGGCAGAGTACGCTGAACGCGTTTTCAATCATGAGCATAAACCCGGCGCGCGCCTGTCTGGCTGGTATGATTTTAATGATAACTGGCGTATTGGTTCGCAACTGGAACGCCTCTCTCACCGCGTTCCATTACGGGCAATGAAAAATGGTGTTACAGGCAACAGTGCTCAGGCTTATGTTCGCTGGTATCAAAATGAGCGGCGTAAGTACGGTGTCTCCTGGGCTTTCACTGATTTTTCCGACAGTAACCAGCGTCATGAAGTCTCACTTGAGGGTCAGGAACGCATCTGGTCTTCACCATATTTGATTGTCGATTTCCTACCCAGTCTGTATTACGAACAAAATACAGAACACGATACCCCATACTACAACCCTATAAAAACGTTCGATATTGTTCCGGCATTTGAGGCAAGCCATTTGTTATGGCGAAGCTATGAAAATAGCTGGGAGCAAATATTCAGCGCAGGTGTTGGTGCCTCCTGGCAAAAACATTATGGCACGGATGTCGTCACCCAACTCGGCTACGGGCAACGCATTAGCTGGAATGACGTGATTGATGCTGGCGCAACGCTACGCTGGGAAAAACGACCTTATGACGGTGACAGAGAACACAACTTATACGTTGAATTCGATATGACATTCAGATTTTAAGGATAAATATGTTACGTAATGGAAATAAATATCTCCTGATGCTGGTGAGTATAATTATGCTCACCGCGTGCATTAGCCAGTCAAGAACATCATTTATACCGCCACAGGATCGCGAATCTTTACTCGCCGAGCAACCGTGGCCGCATAATGGTTTTGTAGCGATTTCATGGCATAACGTTGAAGACGAAGCTGCCGACCAGCGTTTTATGTCAGTGCGGACATCAGCACTGCGTGAACAATTTGCCTGGCTGCGCGAGAACGGTTATCAACCGGTCAGTATTGCTCAAATTCGTGAAGCACATCGAGGAGGAAAACCGCTACCGGAAAAAGCTGTAGTGCTGACTTTTGATGACGGCTACCAGAGTTTTTATACCCGCGTCTTCCCAATTCTTCAGGCCTTCCAGTGGCCTGCTGTATGGGCCCCCGTCGGCAGTTGGGTCGATACGCCAGCGGATAAACAAGTAAAATTTGGCGATGAGTTGGTCGATCGAGAATATTTTGCCACGTGGCAACAAGTGCGAGAAGTTGCGCGTTCCCGGCTCGTTGAGCTCGCTTCTCATACATGGAATTCTCACTACGGTATTCAGGCTAATGCCACCGGCAGCTTATTGCCTGTATATGTAAATCGTGCATATTTTACTGACCACGCACGGTATGAAACCGCAGCAGAATACCGGGAAAGAATTCGTCTGGATGCTGTAAAAATGACGGAATACCTGCGTACAAAGGTTGAGGTAAATCCACACGTTTTTGTTTGGCCTTATGGCGAAGCGAATGGCATAGCGATAGAGGAATTAAAAAAACTCGGTTATGACATGTTCTTCACCCTTGAATCAGGTTTGGCAAATGCGTCGCAATTGGATTCCATTCCGCGGGTATTAATCGCCAATAATCCCTCATTAAAAGAGTTTGCCCAGCAAATTATTACCGTACAGGAAAAATCACCACAACGGATAATGCATATCGATCTTGATTACGTTTATGACGAAAACCTCCAGCAAATGGATCGCAATATTGATGTGCTAATTCAGCGGGTGAAAGATATGCAAATATCAACCGTGTATTTGCAGGCATTTGCTGATCCCGATGGTGATGGGCTGGTCAAAGAGGTCTGGTTTCCAAATCGTTTGCTACCAATGAAAGCAGATATTTTTAGTCGGGTTGCCTGGCAATTACGTACCCGCTCAGGTGTAAACATCTATGCGTGGATGCCGGTATTAAGCTGGGATTTAGATCCCACATTAACGCGAGTAAAATACTTACCAACAGGGGAGAAAAAAGCACAAATTCATCCTGAACAATATCACCGTCTCTCTCCTTTCGATGACAGAGTCAGAGCACAAGTTGGCATGTTATATGAAGATCTTGCCGGACATGCTGCTTTTGATGGCATATTGTTCCACGATGATGCTTTGCTTTCAGATTATGAAGATGCCAGTGCACCGGCTATCACGGCTTATCAGCAAGCAGGCTTTAGCGGGAGTCTGAGCGAAATTCGACAAAACCCGGAGCAATTTAAACAGTGGGCCCGCTTTAAAAGTCGTGCGTTAACTGACTTCACTTTAGAACTTAGTGCGCGCGTAAAAGCCATTCGCGGTCCACATATTAAAACTGCACGAAATATTTTTGCACTTCCGGTAATACAACCTGAAAGTGAAGCCTGGTTTGCACAGAATTATGCTGATTTCCTAAAAAGCTATGACTGGACCGCTATTATGGCTATGCCTTATCTGGAAGGTGTCGCAGAAAAATCGGCTGACCAATGGTTAATACAATTGACCAATCAAATTAAAAACATCCCTCAGGCTAAAGACAAATCTATTTTAGAATTACAGGCACAAAACTGGCAGAAAAATGGTCAGCATCAGGCTATTTCTTCGCAACAACTCGCTCACTGGATGAGCCTATTACAACTGAATGGAGTGAAAAACTATGGTTATTATCCCGACAATTTTCTGCATAACCAACCTGAAATAGACCTTATTCGTCCTGAGTTTTCAACAGCCTGGTATCCGAAAAATGATTAATCGCATCGTATCGTTTTTTATATTATGTCTGGTGTTATGCATACCCCTATGCGTAGCGTACTTTCACTCTGGTGAACTGATGATGAGGTTCGTTTTCTTCTGGCCGTTTTTTATGTCCATTATGTGGATTGTTGGCGGCGTCTATTTCTGGGTCTATCGTGAACGCCACTGGCCGTGGGGAGAAAACGCACCAGCTCCCCAGTTGAAAGATAATCCGTCTATCTCCATTATCATTCCCTGTTTTAATGAGGAGAAAAACGTTGAGGAAACCATACACGCCGCTTTAGCACAGCGTTATGAGAACATTGAAGTTATTGCCGTAAATGACGGTTCAACAGATAAAACCCGTGCCATCCTGGATCGCATGGCTGCACAAATTCCCCATTTGCGGGTCATTCATCTGGCGCAAAACCAGGGGAAAGCCATTGCGCTTAAAACCGGAGCTGCCGCGGCGAAAAGTGAATATCTGGTGTGCATTGATGGCGATGCGTTATTAGACCGCGATGCGGCGGCATATATTGTGGAACCGATGTTGTACAACCCGCGTGTGGGTGCCGTAACCGGTAATCCTCGTATTCGAACACGTTCTACCCTGGTGGGTAAAATTCAGGTTGGCGAGTATTCCTCAATTATTGGTTTGATCAAGCGAACCCAGCGTATCTATGGAAACGTATTTACCGTTTCCGGTGTTATTGCCGCATTTCGTCGCAGCGCCCTGGCAGAAGTGGGTTACTGGAGTGACGATATGATCACCGAAGATATTGATATTAGCTGGAAGCTGCAGTTGAATCAGTGGACGATTTTTTACGAGCCACGGGCGCTGTGCTGGATATTAATGCCTGAAACGTTAAAAGGGCTGTGGAAACAGCGCCTGCGCTGGGCTCAGGGCGGTGCAGAAGTATTCCTCAAAAATATGACAAGGTTGTGGCGCAAAGAAAACTTTCGAATGTGGCCGCTGTTTTTTGAATACTGCCTGACGACAATATGGGCCTTCACCTGCCTGGTCGGTTTCATTATTTACGCAGTCCAACTTGCCGGTGTACCGTTAAATATTGAATTGACACATATCGCTGCGACACATACTGCCGGAATATTATTGTGTACGTTATGTTTACTGCAATTTATTGTCAGCCTGATGATCGAGAATCGCTATGAGCATAATCTGACTTCATCGCTTTTCTGGATTATTTGGTTCCCGGTTATTTTCTGGATGCTGAGCCTGGCAACGACATTGGTATCATTTACACGAGTCATGTTGATGCCTAAAAAGCAACGCGCCCGTTGGGTAAGTCCCGATCGCGGGATTCTGAGAGGTTAATATGAACAATTTAATTATTACGACCCGACAATCACCAGTACGTTTACTGGTTGATTATGTTGCCACAACCATCTTGTGGACATTATTTGCGTTGTTCATATTCTTATTCGCCATGGATCTGCTGACGGGTTATTACTGGCAAAGCGAGGCCAGAAGCCGACTTCAGTTCTATTTTTTGCTGGCAGTGGCGAATGCCGTCGTGTTAATTGTCTGGGCGCTGTACAATAAGCTGCGTTTTCAAAAACAGCAGCATCATGCAGCCTACCAATATACGCCGCAAGAATATGCAGAGAGCTTAGCAATACCTGATGAGCTCTATCAGCAACTACAAAAAAGCCACAGGATGAGCGTACACTTCACCAGCCAGGGGCAAATAAAAATGGTTGTTTCAGAAAAAGCGCTAGTCCGGGCATAAACACCCAAAACAAAGCCCGGTTCGCCCGGGCTCTGCACCGATAATACACTTAACTGTATGCATGCAGCGTACGTTGGCAAAGTGCCGAACGTACGCAGTCCTCTTTACCGAACCGGACGATCCCAACCATTTCATCTTCTTCGAAACGTTCCAGCGCGTCACTTAATCCGGAGCACACGCCGCGAGGCAAATCGCATTGCGTGATATCACCGTTGACGATAACCGTCACGTTCTCCCCGAGGCGGGTTAAAAACATTTTCATTTGCGCGGCAGTCACATTCTGCGCCTCGTCAAGAATGACGACTGCATTTTCAAAGGTACGTCCACGCATATAGGCGAACGGCGCGATTTCCACCTTCCCTATTTCCGGTCGCAGGCAGTACTGCATAAAGGAAGCCCCTAAGCGCCGGACCAGCACGTCGTAGACCGGGCGAAAATAGGGAGCAAACTTTTCTGCGATATCTCCAGGTAAGAAGCCAAGATCTTCATCGGCTTGCAGAACTGGACGGGTGACGATAATCCTGTCGACATCCTTATGTATCAGGGCCTCTGCCGCTTTTGCTGCGCTGATCCAGGTTTTTCCGCACCCGGCTTCGCCCGTGGCGAATATCAGCTGCTTACTCTCAATAGCCTTCAGATAGTGCAATTGCGCTTCATTTCGCGCGAGGATGGGCGAAGTATCGCGACTGTCGCGGGCCATACCAATGGCTTCTACGCCGCCCATCTGCACAAGCGAGGTGACCGATTCTTCTTCACGCTGCTTATGGCTGCGCGAATCCCGTCTCAGCACACGTTTTGCCTCGCGACGAGCTTTGATCACTGCTTTTTGTCTTCCCATGGAGAGCACCTTGAGTTGTTTGTATTCATCACACGCGCCGTTGGCAGCGCGATTATGCGCACGAACATCAGAGGGTTGGCTTCCTTGTAAGCCATAGTTTGCTTTTGGATAAAATGCCGAAAAACGGCTACGCACACCGTTTGCGGCGTCGGTAACACGAGTAAAGAGAGGAAGTGAGAAAAATACAGAGTGACGAAGTTGCTACCGGAGGAGAAATCTCCGCAAGTGGTGGAGCGTAGCTTAACAAGACATTGTCCAGAACAGGACGTTACCATCCGCGATCTCCATAGTGACTGACTATCACTGCCGGGAACTTCCGCTGCTACTTAATAATTACAACAGATCTCGCATTCATTGCAACAATATATTCACTTATATTTAACCATAAAACACCATTTCAGTGACATTAGTTTCTACTGGAAAGATGACAGAGTGATGACAGATATGAAAAAAGCTGTGTGCTTTCAGCAGGATTCGCATCAGGCATCTGCGCACGAACGCCGGATGCGGCGTGAACGCCTTATCCGCCTACCGAACCCGCACCGATTGTAGGCATAAGAAGACGCGCAAGCATCGCATCAGGCATCTGCGCAAGAACGCCTTATCCGTCTATAAACATTAAACCCGCAATAACGCGCTTCCGAGATAATCGTTCGCGTCCTTCACTCCCGGCAGCGCAAAAAAATAACCGCCGCCGATAGGTTTAACGTATTCCTCCAGCGCTTCGCCATTGAGCCTTTTTTGTACTGTCAGGAAGCCTTTTTCCAGATCGTGTTGGTAACAGACAAACAGTAGCCCCATATCCAGTTGCCCGGAGTTGGTGACGCCCAGTGAATAACTGTAGCCACGACGCAGCATCAGGCTGGACTCACTCTCCGCCGTGCGGGGATTCGCCAGCCGGATATGGCTGTCCAGCGCAATCACCTTCCCTTCCGGATCGCTGGCGTAATCGGGAACATCATGCTCATGCTGCATTCCCAGCGGCGCACCGGTTTGCTTATCACGACCAAAAATCGTCTGCTGTTCTTTCAGCGGAGTTCTGTCCCAAAATTCCACTCGAAACTGAATCAAGCGTACTGCCTGATAGCTGCCACCGATTGTCCACGCTGGCTCCTGCTGATCTGCCGTTACCCACACCACTTTTTGCATCAACTTATCATTCTGGCTATCGGGATTGGCAGTGCCGTCTTTGAAACCCAGCAAATTAATCGGCGTCTCTTTGCCTTTACTACGCGCCGCGTGATCGGAAATAAACCCTTCCCGCTTCCAGCGCACGCTGAGCAAATCCGGCGTATGTTTGATGATATCGCGCAGTGCATGGATCACCGTGTCCTGGGTGTTGGCGCAAATTTGTAGCAACACATCACCATGACATAACGCCGCATCCAGCGAGTCGTTGGGAAAACGCGTCATCTTCTGCAACTTTTTCGGCATCTGTGGCGCAAGGCCAAAGCGCTCATCAAACAATGAGTGACCCACCGATAACGTGATGGTGAGATTATCGGGCGCAATGTAGCCGCCAAGAATGCCGGAATCGAGTGGTGGCAGGCGCGGATTTGGCGTTTCTGGTGCCGCTCCGCCCTGAGTCAGAAAAGCAAAACGCTGAGTCAACAAGCGAAACAACCGTTCAAGATCGGGTTTATCGCTGGCAAGCACATCAAACGCCACCAGCATCATTGCGGCCTGTTGTGGCGTCAGGATCCCTGCCTGATGCTCACCATAAAACGGCTGTTTCTCATTGCGTGCATCCGGTGAAAGCGTACCCGGCGCACTTTGCGTTTTTTGTGCATGAGCGACCGGACAACTTCCCGCCAGCGCCAGCGCACCAATGCCTTTCAGTAAACGTCGGCGTGACGGTTCATTCACGCCGTTTTTATCTTCATACTGCATAATGCTTAATCCAATCCCAGCACACCGCGAAGTTGCGCCAGATCTTCCGCCAGCGCAGTAATCGGTCCTTTCAGTGCATTCCGGTCGGCATCGGTCAATTTGTCGTAGGTTTCAAAACCGTCTTTAGTACGGTATTTCGCCAGAATGGTATCGACCTTTTTAAAGTTGGCATCGACTTTTGCCAACAGTTCCGGGTTGGCTTTTTGCAGTTGTGGACGCAGCAGATCGACAATTTTCTGCGAGCCTTCAACGTTAGCCTGGAAATCCCACAGATCGGTGTGGCTGTAGCGATCTTCTTCACCGCTGATTTTGCTGGCTGCCACTTCCTCAATCAGTCCGGCTGCACCGCCGACCACTTTTGAAGGTGGGAAAGCCAGTTCACTGATGCGTTTTTGCAAATCGACCACATCGGTATAAAGCTGGTCAGCGTACTGATCCATGCCTTTGGTGGTGTTGTCGCCAAACAATGCTTTTTCCAGACGGTGGAAACCGGTGAATTTCGGATCGGCGGCTTTTTGCTCGTAATCATCTTCACGGGCGTCAATGCTGCCATCCAGATCGGAGAACAGTTCAGCAATCGGTTCGATGCGCTCATAGTGCTGGCGCGTCGGCGCATACAGTGCTTTCGCTTTTTCGATATCGCCTGCTTTAATAGCGTCAGTAAAGGCTTTCGTGTCGGTCACCAGCTGCGTGGTTTCCGCCATGACATACGCTTTATATGCAGTAATTGCACCACCAAGACTTAACAGCGCATCACTTTGCGCCGCATCCGCCGTTGCCTCACCTTTGACGATCAACTTCCCTTTCGGGTTAGTCAGCAGACCGCAGGTCATATCGTATTCGCCAGGCTGTAAATTCGCCGTCATTTTCTGGCTAAAGCCAGGGGCGATATTTTCCCGCTCTTCCACCACCATCACGCCTTTGAGGATCTCCCACTCCAGCGCCTTCTGGCTGTGGTTCTGAATAATGAACTGTGTTTTCCCGGCGTTAACCGTAATGGTCATCGGTTCGCACTGCTTATCGGTCACGGTCACCTTGACCTGCGGCACATTAGCGGCGTTAGCCATAAAAGCAGAAGAGAACAGCGCAGCCACGCTCAACTGCAATGCGTTACGGCGGAAGTTAATGGTCATGACGAGACTATCCCTTTAAAGTATGTTGTAACTAAGCAAGAGTTTGCGTCGTATTTGCTACGCGGAGCGAGACGCTGTCGCCCCTGCGCGTGGTGGCAGGGCAAATGCCACCAGCGCCGGGATGAGATAAATAAACCAGACGGCGACTTCGCTGACGCTCGGTGCTTCCTGATAGCCAAAAATCCCTTCCATCAGCGTGCCAAACAGCGAGTGAGTTGAGAGGACCGCGCTCATATCGAAGGCGATTTCCTGAAAGTGGTTCCACAATCCGGCTTCATGAAATGCGCGAATGGCACCAGCTGCCAGCCCTGCGGCGACGAAGAGAATAAACAGGCTGGTCCATTTAAAAAATGCACCAAGATTGAGGCGAATACCGCCCCAGTAGAGCAGGAAGCCTAGCACCACGGCAGTAGCAAGACCGAGCATTGCACCCAGCGGCGGCCAGATCCCGACATCTTGTTGAAATGCCGCCAGCAGGAAAAAGACCGACTCCAGCCCTTCCCTTGCAACGGCAAAAAAGACCATCATCACCAGCGCCCAGCCATGATGATTTCCACGCTGCAATGCGCTATCGACTGCCTGCTCCAGTTGTACTTTGACGTTGCGCGACACTTTGCGCATCCAGAAAACCATCCAGGTAAGGATCACCACGGCGATCACCGCCACGATACCTTCAAACAGTTCCTGTTCTTTTTGCGGAAATTCGCCGGTGGTTTCGTTAATGAAGATACCCAAGCCCAGGCACAACGCAGCGGCAAGCAACACGCCAATCCACATCACACCAATCCATCGGCCTCGCTGGGTACGCTTAAGATAGCTGGCAATCAAACTGACAATCAGCGCGGCTTCAAGTCCTTCGCGCAACATAATGAGAAACGGAACAAACATGCCACCCACCCTTAAACGTTTTTCTGAGTCAATCTATGCAAAGAAAAGTAAATCGCAGTGATAGCGATTATCATTACGGTAAAGAAAAATACAAGCGGAATGTTTATAAAATGATGTTGAAATGTAAACAAAGAGAGGTAATGCCAGGGGATATAAACGATTATTCCAGGTACAAAGATGGGATTGTTTACAACGAGCCATGTGTTCTTGCCGGATGCCGCGTAAACGCCGTATCCAGCCGACAAAACCGTCCTGACTCAATACATCAAAACTTCCATGTAAAACTGATAAGCGGGTGTATCAAGCAATTTCGTCCATCCTCGATTATCAAATCTAACTTTTTGCCCGGAACATAAGAACAGCGCGGGTGTTGGTGGCGTCAAAATCGCTGAAGCGTTCCCCGAAGGCCGGGGCAGCCCACATGGATGTGGGCTGAGGGCGCGTCTTACAGGACGTTACCTCGCGCCCGACCCGGTAGCCGAAGGGGATAA
>NZ_SJWV01000131.1:0-11784 GCF_004352695.1 Escherichia sp. KCJ4928 | reverse complement strand
ATATTTATTAATTTTATAATAATGGTTTATTAAGTTTGTTCAGGTACGGGCCGGGATACACTGCAACATCAATGCATGATCAGCCATTATTGAGTATGTCCTTGCCGTCGATTCCCTCTTTTGTGTTGTCGGGATTACTGTTGCTTTGCTTGCCGTTTTCTTCATTTGCCAGCGCCACCACATCACATATCACTTTCAGCTACGCCGCCCGCCAGCGGATGCAAAATCGTGCGCGTTTATTAAAACAGTACCAAACCCATCTGAAAAAACAGGCCAGCTATATTGTGGAAGGCAATGCCGAAAGCAGAAGGGCGCTACGCCAGCACAACCGCGAACAGATAAAACAGCATCCAGAATGGTTTCCTGCGCCGCTCAAGGCGAGTGACAGACGCTGGCAGGCGCTGGCGGAAAACAACTATTTCTTAAGCAGCGACCATCTGCATAACATCACCGAAGTGGCGATTCACCGTCTGGAGCAACAGCTTGGCAAGCCTTACGTCTGGGGCGGTACGCGGCCCGATCAAGGCTTCGACTGTAGCGGGTTAGTTTTTTATGCCTACAACAAGATCCTTGAGGCGAAACTCCCACGCACGGCTAATGAGATGTATCACTATCGCCGGGCAACCATTGTGGCGAATAACGACCTGCGCCGGGGAGATTTGCTATTTTTCCATATCCACAGCCGCGAGATTGCCGACCATATGGGGGTGTATCTGGGCGACGGTCAGTTTATTGAGTCACCGCGCACCGGGGAAACCATTCGGGTAAGTCAGTTAGCTGAACCTTTCTGGCAGGATCACTTTTTAGGCGCGCGGCGGATTTTGACGGAGGAGACGATTTTGTAAATGGGTAATATTGACGAACTGGCAAAAGGTCGGATGCCACGCGGCATCCGACCTGTTTACATCTGGGCTGAAAACTCACGTTCTAAGACATCAACAATGAGCTGGTTTTTTGAAATGGAATGTTGTCTGGCGACGATGGTCAGCCGCGAATCAATGTGATGAGGAACACGAAGCGTCAGGCGTTTTTGCTCTTCTTCTTCACGAAAAGGGGCAATACCGTCCTCTTCACAATCCGCCATCCACTCATCCAGCGCGCTTTCGCCTTCACGATATAATGCCTCAATACTTGTGGCTACAAAGTCACAATAACCGTTTACATTGAGGAACTTGCCGCGAAATGCGTTGATATCGGCTTCAAATGTTACTGCGGCTGGTTGACCTTTAATTGTGATAATGTTCGATGCTTTATTCATAATCTACCCCTACACAGTTAACAAACCACTCCTTAAGACCTGCTACTGCGCCTTTATCCATCACATTTTTTGGATGTGGCTCATGTGTGCTGAATTTGGTCGTTCCAATCTGAAATTTTCGTCTGGAGCCGTTGTTATTTTTTATTGTTCCACCCACAGCTTTAATGAGTGCAACAACATCATCCCATTTAATTCCAGATTTTGGCGGCTCCGTCATTACATCGTCGAATGTTTTTCTATGACGAGAACCTAGCGCGCTGACCTTAATCATACTATCAATCCATGACGTCATTGTATGGTGTCATCGTAGTCTCTTTGCAGTGTGACGTCAATTAATGGTGTCAGGTGCTGCAAAGCATGGAAAAGAATCCCCCATCAACTCAACGCCCCCATAATCTTCAACTCCAGCTCATCCGGCACTTCGTTATACGACAGCACATGCAGCCCCGGCGCAAACAACCTTGCATAACGCGCCAGCAAAGGGCGCAGCTGCGGTGGCACCAGCAGCACCGGGTCTTTCCCCGCCGCTTTCATCTGCTCTTTCACCTGTGGCATCGTACTCTGGAACTGGTTGAGCATATTCGGGTCCACTGGCACGCTGTCGAGCATCACTTTACCGCCCTGTTGCGCCTGATTCACTAGGTTAGTCAGCAGATTTTCCAGCTCATTATTCAGGGTATACACCGTCAGCTCCTGCTTGCGAACGAACGGATGGGTAATGCTGCGCCGCAGCTCCAGGCGCACATCGGCTGCCAGCAGAATATGATCTTTGGTCACCGCGCTACTGGCGACCAGCACGGTGGCGATGGTGACGATATCGCGCAGGGAAACGCCTTCGGTCAGCAGCGCCCGGTACACTTTCAGCAACTGGCTGTAATTGAGCACCGCGCTTAAATCCTCCGCCAGGCGCGGTGCCATCGACGCCAAACGGTTATGCAACTGCGTAATATCGTCATAGTTAAATAAATCAGGAATATAGCTGCGCACAATCTTATTTACATGGGTAGCAATCACGCTGGCGCTGTCGATCACCTGATACCCCATATTCAGCGCCTTCGCTTTCTGCGCAGGCTGGATCCAGGTCACCGGCATCCCGTACGCCGGGTCGTTCCCCAGCACGCCGTCTATCTCGCCGTAGGTTTCGCTGGAGGGCAGCGCCATCAGTTTATCCGCCGGAATATCCGCTTCATCAGCCTTAATGCCGTTGATGAAAATAGCGTACTGGCTGGGCTTAAGGCGGAAGTTTTCCCGAATGCGGATCTCCGGCAGCAGCACGCCGTTGCCGTCGGATATCACCTGTCGCACGCCGCGAATACGCTGGGTGAGCGGGTTGCCCTGGGCTTTGTCCACCAGCGCCACCAGCTTGTAGCCGAGGCTTAAGCTGATGGGCTCGATCAGCGGAATGGTTTCCCAACTGACCTGTTGCTCGCTGGTTTCGGTGATGGTGCGGGTCAGCGTTTCGAGACTTTTCTCTTCCGCTTCCGCCGCCTGCGGGCGTTTGCTCATCCGCCAGCCGGTAAAGCCAAGCAGGGCGCTGAACAGCAAAAACGGCAGATGTGGCATTCCAGGCACTACCGCCAGTACGAACATAATTCCGGTAGCGGTGTAGAGCACCGATGGGCTTGCCAGCAACTGGTGACGCACGTCATGGGCGATATCGCCGTTGTCGCTGACGCGGGTGACGATAATCGCCGCCGCGGTGGAGAGTAGCAGGGAAGGGATTTGCGCCACCAGCCCGTCGCCGATGGTCATCAGCACATACTGCTGGAAGGCGGCGTCGGCGCTCAGGTTGTATTTGAAGATCCCGATACAGACGCCGCCGATCAGGTTGATCGCCAGAATCATCATCCCGGCGATAGCATCCCCGCGCACAAATTTCGATGCCCCGTCCATCGCGCCGTAGAAATCGGCCTCGCTGGCAACATCTTTACGTCGGGTTTGTGCCTGCGCCTGATTGATCAACCCGGCATTAAGATCGGCGTCAATCGCCATCTGCTTACCGGGCATCGCATCCAGGGTAAAGCGGGCTGAAACCTCGGAAATACGCTCGGCCCCTTTGGTGACGACAATAAAGTTGATTGTCAACAGCGTCAGTAAATCCGAGCGTGAAAGCATTATCGCCGCGCTGCACGGGCAGTCGATTTTCAGTGGCGGCGGATTGTCGCCGTTAAATAAAATCAGCCCGTCTCATCCGCCAAAACCTGCCACCGTGGCGGTGCCGGAAGAGACGGAGAAAAAAGCGCGTGACGTCAATGAGAAAACGGCGCTGCTGAAGAAGAAATCAGCCACCGAGCTTGGTGAGCTGGCAACCAGTATCAACACCATTGCCCGTGATGCGCATATGGAAGCGAATCTGGAGATGGAGATTGTTCCCCAGGGATTACGCGTGCTGATTAAAGACGACCAGAACCGCAATATGTTTGAACGCGGCAGCGCGCAGATTATGCCGTTCTTTAAAACTTTGCTGGTGGAGCTCGCGCCAGTGTTCGACTCGCTCGATAACAAAATTATTATTACCGGGCATACCGATGCGATGGCCTACAAAAACAATATCTACAACAACTGGAACCTTTCGGGTGACCGCGCGCTTTCGGCTCGTCGGGTGCTGGAAGAGGCCGGAATGCCGGAAGATAAAGTGATGCAGGTAAGCGCAATGGCGGACCAGATGCTGCTGGATTCCAAAAATCCGCAAAGCGCGGGTAACCGGCGCATTGAGATTATGGTGCTGACCAAAAGTGCGTCCGATACGCTGTATCAATACTTTGGTCAGCATGGGGATAAAGTGGTGCAGCCGCTGGTGCAAAAGCTGGATAAGCAGCATGTGCTTTCACAGCGAACGCGCTAAATGCTGAATCTTTACGCATTTCTCAAACCCTGAAATCACTGTATACTTTACCAGTGTTGAGAGGTGAGCAATGCGTAAAATCATTCATGTGGATATGGACTGCTTTTTCGCAGCGGTGGAGATGCGCGACAATCCCGCCCTGCGCGATATCCCTATTGCTATTGGCGGCAGCCGCGAACGTCGGGGGGTGATCAGCACCGCCAATTATCCCGCGCGTAAATTTGGCGTACGTAGCGCTATGCCTACTGGGATGGCGCTCAAATTATGCCCACATCTCACCTTGCTTCCGGGGCGCTTTGACGCCTACAAAGAAGCCTCAAATCATATCCGTGAAATCTTCTCGCGCTACACCTCGCGTATTGAACCGTTGTCACTGGATGAGGCTTATCTCGACGTCACCGATAGCGTCCATTGCCACGGTTCTGCGACCCTCATCGCCCAGGAAATCCGCCAGACGATTTTCAGCGAGCTGCAACTGACAGCGTCTGCGGGCGTGGCACCAGTAAAGTTTCTCGCCAAAATCGCCTCCGACATGAATAAACCCAACGGTCAGTTTGTGATTACGCCGGCAGAAGTTCCGGCATTTTTACAAACCTTACCGCTGGCAAAAATCCCCGGCGTCGGCAAAGTCTCGGCGGCAAAACTGGAAGCGATGGGGCTGCGGACCTGCGGTGATGTACAAAAGTGTGATCTGGTGATGCTGCTTAAACGCTTTGGCAAATTTGGCCGCATTTTGTGGGAGCGTAGTCAGGGGATTGACGAGCGCGACGTTAACAGCGAACGGTTGCGAAAATCCGTCGGCGTGGAACGCACGATGGCGGAAGATATCCACCACTGGTCTGAATGTGAAGCGATTATCGAGCGGCTGTATCCGGAACTTGAACGCCGTCTGGCAAAGGTAAAACCTGATTTACTGATTGCCCGCCAGGGGGTGAAATTAAAGTTCGACGATTTTCAGCAAACCACTCAGGAGCACGTCTGGCCGCGGCTGAATAAAGCTGACTTAATCGCCACCGCGCGTAAAACCTGGGATGAACGCCGCGGCGGGCGCGGTGTGCGACTGGTGGGGCTGCATGTGACGTTGCTTGACCCGCAAATGGAAAGACAACTGGTGCTGGGATTATGAATAACATACAAATAAGAGACTATCAGCCTGGCGATTTTCAGCAACTATGCGCTATTTTCATTAGAGCGGTTACGATGACTGCCAGTCAGCATTATTCACCACAACAAATTGCCGCCTGGGCGCAGATTGACGAATCTCGCTGGAAGGAGAAACTCGCGAAATCACAAGTGCGGGTTGCAGTCATTAATGCAAAACTGGTCGGCTTTATTACCTGCGTTGAACACTATATCGATATGTTATTTGTTGACCCTGAATACACCCGCCGTGGGGTTGCCAGCGCTTTGTTAAAACCTTTGATTAAGTCTGAATCCGAACTTACGGTGGACGCAAGCATAACCGCAAAACCCTTTTTTGAACGTTATGGTTTTCAGACAGTTAAGCAGCAACGCGTTGAATGTCGGGGAGAGTGGTTTATTAATTTTTATATGCGTTATAAACAGCAACATTAAATCCAGCTTGCAATGAAAATAACGCAAGCCTAGTATGTGCGCGTTTTCTTATTCCACAAACTGCAAGGAGGTAAATCATGACAAATCCTTTATCAATGACTCTTTGCAGACCTTTCCAGGATTAATTCTTTTTTTCTTGCCCTGGATTCGTCTGCCATTTCCTGATTTTTTAATTGTTACTCTCAATAATTCAAGTCGCAACACATGCAACTTGAAGTATGACGAGTCTATTTACGGAATGGTATATGGGCAATTATATTCGTCCCTTATCCGATGCGGTATTTACCATCGCATCTGATGACCTGTGGATCGAGAGTTTAGCGATCCAACAATTACACACCACGGCAAATTTACCCAACATGCAGCGCGTAGTGGGGATGCCAGATTTACATCCCGGACGCGGCTATCCGATTGGCGCAGCGTTCTTCTCTGTTGGTCGTTTTTATCCGGCACTGGTCGGCAATGATATCGGCTGCGGTATGGCGCTATGGCAAACAGATATTCTCACTCGCAAATACAACGCCGATAAGTTTGAAAAGCGATTATCAGATCTGGATGACGTTGCTGAAGAAAGCTGGCTGGAGGAAAACCTGCCGTCAGCATTTGCACAGCATCCGTGGCGCAGCTCGCTTGGCTCTATCGGTGGCGGCAATCATTTCGCTGAACTGCAACAAGTTGATCAAATCATCAACGCTGAACTGTTTGCACTGGCAGGTCTGGATGCACAACATCTGCAACTGTTGGTTCATAGCGGCTCGCGGGGGGTGGGGCAGTCTATTTTACAGCGGCATATTGCCTCGTTCTCGCATCATGGTTTGCCTCAAGGCAGTGACGACGCGCTACGGTATATTGCGGAACATGACGATGCGCTGGCGTTTGCGTGTATTAATCGCCAGATGATCGCTTTGCGCATAATGCAACAAGTTAAGGCCACGGGAAGTCCGGTTCTGGATGTGGCGCATAACTTTGTTAGCGCGTGTCAAATCGGCGATCAACAGGGCTGGTTGCATCGTAAAGGTGCCACGCCGGATGACAACGGTCTGGTGATTATTCCCGGTTCACGTGGTGATTACTCCTGGATTGTACAGCCTGTTGCGAACGAAAAAACGCTCCACTCGCTGGCGCATGGGGCAGGGCGTAAATGGGGGCGCACCGAGTGTAAAGGGCGTCTGGCAGCGAAATACACGGTGACGCAACTCTCGCGGACTGAACTTGGCAGTCGGGTAATTTGTCGCGATAAACAACTCATCTTTGAAGAAGCGCCACAAGCCTATAAATCGGCTGAAAGCGTGGTGCAATGTCTGGTGCAGGCCGGTTTAATTATTCCTGTCGCGCGGCTGCGTCCGGTGCTAACGCTCAAAAACAGTGGAGGGAAAAAAGGATGATCTTGCTACAACTCTCCTCAGCGCAGGGGCCGGAAGAATGTTGTCTCGCAGTGAAAAAGGCGCTGGAGCGATTAATTAAAGAAGCTGCCCGACAAGACGTCGCGGTAACGGTGTTGGAAACAGAAACGGGCCGCTACTCTGACACGCTGCGTTCAGCTCTGGTTTCTCTGGATGGCGATAACGCATGGGCATTAAGCGAAAGCTGGTGCGGCACTATTCAGTGGATTTGTCCGAGTCCGTATCGGCCTCATCATGGGCGCAAAAACTGGTTTCTGGGCATTGGGCGTTTTACCGCTGATGAGCAGGAACAATCGGATGCAATCCGTTATGAGACGTTGCGTTCGTCGGGGCCGGGCGGTCAACATGTCAATAAAACCGACTCGGCGGTACGCGCCACGCATTTGGCATCCGGTATTAGCGTGAAGGTTCAGTCAGAGCGTAGTCAGCATGCTAACAAGCGGCTGGCACGATTGCTGATTGCCTGGAAGCTGGAGCAGCAGCAACAGGAAAATAGCGCGGTGCTGAAATCGCAGCGGCGAATGTTCCATCACCAGATTGAACGTGGCAACCCGAGACGGACATTTACAGGGATGGCTTTTATCGAATGATAATGAAGGATGAAACTGCCGGAAGGCGATTAAACGCCATCCGGCAGCAAATCAAATAATTACTTCGCCGGAATTTCTTTCAGCAGTTCAGTCAGCAGCGTCCAGTAATGACCTACGCTTTCGATGTGAACTTGCTCATCCGGAGAGTGTGGACCGGTGATAGTTGGCCCGATAGAAACCATGTCCATTTCCGGATACGGTTTTTTGAACAGACCACATTCCAGGCCCGCGTGGATAATCTGGATGTTCGGTGTTTTGTTGAACAGACGCTGATAGGTTTCACGTACCAGATGCATCACCGGAGAATTAGCGTCCGGCTGCCAGCCAGGATATGCGCCTTTCGCTTCGGTTTTCGCGCCAGCTAGTTTACCCAGCGAATCCAGCATGCTCACCACGTAGTCTTTACCGCTGTCGATCAGTGAACGGATCAGGCAGTGAATTTCTACGTTATTGTCAGTCATGGTCACCACACCGACGTTCAGGGAGGTTTCGACCACACCTTTTGCCACGTCGGAATTGCGGATCACACCGTTCGGGGTGGCGTTCAGCAGACGAATAAAGGTATCGCGAGATTTCGCAATCAGGGCAGCTTTATCGTTCGCTACAGAGTCCAGCAACAAGGCCAGATTTTTCTCTTTCTCTGCCAGCTCGTTTTTCAGGATCTCCTGATAGGTATTCACCAGAGATTTCAGGACGTCGACTTTATCAGCTGCGACAGCAATGGTCGCAAAGGCTTCACGCGGGATGGCGTTACGCAGTGTGCCGCCGTTGAAATCGATAAGGCGCAGATCCAGTTCTTCCGCATGACCCGCCAGGAAGCGCACCAGTAGTTTGTTGGCATTACCCAGGCCAACGTGGATTTCACCGCCGGAGTGACCGCCTTTCAGACCTTTTAAGGTTAACTTGAAGGTTTCAAAACCAGCTGGAACCGCTTCACGATCTAAATGCAGGTTGGAGGTGAAGTCGATACCCCCCGCACAACCCATGTAGATTTCACCTTCTTCTTCGGAGTCGGTGTTAATCAGAATATCAGCCTGCAACCAGTTGCTCTGTAAGCCGAACGCACCGTCCATACCGGCTTCTTCGGTCATGGTCAGCAGCACTTCCAGCGGGCCGTGAACCACGTTTTCGTCAGCCAGAACCGCCAGCGCAGACGCCATACCAATGCCGTTATCTGCACCCAGCGTGGTGCCGCGCGCTTTAACCCATTCGCCATCAATATAAGGCTGGATAGGATCTTTCGTGAAGTCATGCACGGTGTCGTTATTTTTCTGCGGCACCATATCGAGGTGGGCCTGTAAGACGACCGGTTTACGATTTTCCATACCTGCGGTAGCAGGTTTACGAATCAGGATATTACCTACCTGATCGCGTTCGACATGGAAACCTTTCTCTTTTGCCCAACCAACAATGTATTCAGCGAGTTGCTCTTCATGATAGGACGGGTGAGGAATAGAACAGATTTTGGCAAAAATATCCCACAGCGGCTGTGGAGATAATTGAGACAGTTCAGACACGTTAAGTCTCCTTGTCGATCACCCGCAAAACAGTATTGCAGGTCACAGGGTTAGCAGAAAATGTTGTCAACACAAGACAGGCTTGCGAGATATGTTTGAGAATACCACTTTATCCCGCGTCAGGGAGAGGCAGTGCGTAAAAAGACGCGGACTCATGTGAAATACTGGTTTTTAGTGCGCCAGATCTCTATAATCTCGCGCAACCTATTTTCCCCTCGAACACTTTTTAAGCCGTAGATAAACAGGCTGGGACACTTCACATGAGCGAAAAATACATCGTCACCTGGGACATGTTGCAGATCCATGCACGTAAACTCGCAAGCCGACTGATGCCTTCTGAACAATGGAAAGGCATTATTGCCGTAAGCCGTGGCGGTCTGGTACCGGGTGCGTTACTGGCGCGTGAACTGGGTATTCGTCATGTCGATACCGTTTGTATTTCCAGCTACGATCACGACAACCAGCGCGAGCTTAAAGTGCTGAAACGCGCAGAAGGCGATGGCGAAGGCTTCATCGTTATTGATGACCTGGTGGATACCGGTGGTACTGCTGTTGCGATTCGTGAAATGTATCCAAAAGCGCACTTTGTCACCATCTTCGCAAAACCGGCTGGTCGTCCGCTGGTTGATGACTATGTTGTTGATATCCCGCAAGATACCTGGATCGAACAGCCGTGGGATATGGGCGTCGTATTCGTCCCGCCAATCTCCGGTCGCTAATCTTTTCAACGCCTGGCACTGCCGGGCGTTGTTCTTTTTAACTTCAGGCAGGTTACAATAGTTTCCAGTAAGTATTCTGGAGGCTGCATCCATGACACAGGCAAACCTGAGCGAAACCCTGTTCAAACCCCGCTTTAAACATCCTGAAACCTCGACGCTAGTCCGCCGCTTTAATCACGGCGCACAACCGCCTGTGCAGTCGGCTCTTGATGGTAAAACCATCCCTCACTGGTATCGCATGATTAACCGTCTGATGTGGATCTGGCGCGGTATTGACCCACGTGAAATCCTCGACGTCCAGGCACGTATTGTGATGAGCGATGCTGAACGTACCGACGATGATTTATACGATACTGTGATTGGCTACCGTGGTGGCAACTGGATTTATGAGTGGGCCACCCAGGCGATGGTGTGGCAACAAAAAGCCTGTGCGGAAGAAGATCCGCAACTCAGTGGTCGACACTGGCTGCATGCGGCTACGTTGTACAACATTGCCGCCTATCCTCATCTGAAAGGAGATGACCTGGCCGAGCAAGCGCAGGCTTTATCAAACCGCGCCTATGAAGAGGCCGCCCAGCGTCTGCCGGGCACGATGCGGCAGATGGAGTTTACCGTACCCGGCGGTGCGCCCATCACCGGCTTTTTGCATATGCCGAAAGGCGATGGCCCGTTCCCGACAGTATTAATGTGTGGTGGTCTGGATGCGATGCAGACGGACTATTACAGCCTGTATGAACGTTATTTTGCGCCGCGCGGCATTGCGATGCTGACTATTGATATGCCATCGGTGGGCTTTTCTTCAAAATGGAAGCTCACCCAGGACTCCAGCCTGTTGCATCAGCACGTCTTAAAGGCGCTGCCTAACGTACCGTGGGTGGATCACACTCGCGTCGCGGCCTTTGGTTTCCGTTTCGGCGCTAACGTTGCCGTGCGTCTGGCATATCTTGAATCGCCGCGTCTGAAAGCGGTTGCCTGTCTTGGTCCGGTAGTTCATACCCTGTTGAGTGATTTTAAGTGCCAGCAACAGGTGCCGGAAATGTATCTTGACGTTCTGGCGAGTCGTTTGGGGATGCATGATGCTTCCGATGACGCGTTACGCGTGGAGCTGAATCGCTATTCATTAAAAGTGCAAGGATTGCTGGGGCGTCGCTGCCCAACGCCAATGTTATCAGGCTACTGGAAGAACGATCCGTTCAGCCCGGAAGAGGACTCACGCTTAATCACCTCATCATCTGCTGACGGTAAATTATTAGAGATCCCATTTAACCCGGTGTATCGGAATTTTGACAAAGGTCTTCAGGAAATCACCGGCTGGATCGAAAAACGCTTGTGTTAAAAATTTGCTAAATTTTGCCAATTTGGTAAAACAGTTGCATCACAACAGGAGATAGCAATGACGTTACCGAGTGGACACCCGAAGAGCAGATTGATCAAAAAATTTACCGCACTAGGCCCGTATATTCGTGAAGGTAAGTGCGAAGATAATCGATTCTTTTTCGATTGTCTGGCTGTATGCGTCAACGTGAAACCGGCACCGGAAGTGCGTGAGTTCTGGGGCTGGTGGATGGAGCTTGAAGCGCAGGAATCCCGTTTTACCTACAGTTACCAGTTTGGTCTGTTCGATAAAGCAGGCGACTGGAAGAGTGTTCCGGTAAAAGACACTGAAGTGGTTGAACGACTGGAGCACACCCTGCGTGAGTTTCACGAGAAGCTGCGTGAACTGCTGACGACGCTGAATCTGAAGCTGGAACCGGCGGATGATTTTCGTGACGAGCCGGTGAAGTTAACGGCGTGAGTGAAATGTGCCGGATGCATCACATCCGGCAATAATCATTAAAACTGATAGGTCATGCCAACCGCGACAATATCATCATTAT
>NZ_SJWV01000130.1:0-11815 GCF_004352695.1 Escherichia sp. KCJ4928 | reverse complement strand
GGTTATAGGTATGATTCGATTAATTAAATTTTTTGATGATGACTTCAATTAGTAGAACATGTATTTTTCGATAAAAGCACCGATGACTTTTTCATGAAGTTCTACAGAGCGCGAGAAACAGATGGTTCTGCGAGTCAGACGTTTGATTCAGGTTCTCAGGGGCAGATTCAGGGAAAGATCACAGGGAAAGATCATCGGTGTGCCGTAGGCACAAAGATGCAAAACGGGACGTTTTGCATGTAATAAGCATAAGCTTGTGAAGAGATGGTGGCAGGCCCACCGGGATCTGCTGTCGGAAGTCGGTCCCAAACAACCCCGGCTGCTGTGGTAAAGAGCCATGGTAGTGAGCGCAGGGGGAACGATCAGACGAGATCTGATCCTATGTGAGATTAGGGAAAGATCATCAAAAGTTCACTTTTTGTACTAAATAATTCGCATTTTATGTTTAAAAATTGAGATATTCCTCATTACCTGAAGCTGTTTTTTATTGCTTATACATGATCAAATACTCCTTACATAAATAAGGTGAACAAATGGAACTTAAAAAATTGATGGAACATATTTCTATTATTCCCGATTACAGATAAGCCTGGAAAGTAGAGCATAAATTGTCAGGCATCCTACTATTGACTATTTTTGCCGTTATTTCTGGTGCAGAAAGTTGGGAAGATATAGAGGATTTCGGGGAAACACATCTCGATTTCTTGAAGCAATATGGTGATTTTGAAAATGGTATTCCTGTTCACGATACCATTGCCAGAGTTGTATCCTGTATCAGTCCTGCAAAATTTCACGAGTGCTTTATTAACTGGATGCGTGACTGCCATTCTTCAGATGATAAAGACGTCATTGCAATTGATGGAAAAACGCTCCGGCACTCTTATGACAAGAGTCGCCGCAGGGGAGCGATTCATGTCATTAGTGCGTTCTCAACAATGCACAGTCTGGTCATCGGACAGATCAAGACGGATGAGAAATCTAATGAGATTACAGCTATCCCAGAACTTCTTAACATGCTGGATATTAAAGGAAAAATCATCACAACCGATGCGATGGGTTGCCAGAAAGATATTGCAGAGAAGATACAAAAACAGGGAGGTGATTATTTATTCGCTGTAAAAGGAAACTAGGGGCGGCTAAATAAAGCCTTCGAGGAAAAATTTCCGCTGAAAGAATTAAATAATCCCAAGCATGACAGTTACGCAATTAGTGAAAAGAGTCACGGCAGAGAAGAAACCCGTCTTCATATTGTTTGCGATGTCCCTGATGAGCTTATTGATTTCACGTTTGAATAGAAAGGGCAGCTATGGTTAGAAACTACCTGACGTCAGTCCTTGCGGGGAGCAGGCTTTCGTAAATTTGTCCTGCTACAACAGGATTAACTTCACAAATATCATTTCTCAACGTCTACACTTACTCCTGTAAACCGTTCAGGAGCAGTAATGAATCAGCAACGATTTGATGACAGCACCCTAATCCGTATCTTCGCGCTTCATGAGTTATATCGACTGAAAGAACATGGCTTAACGCGCGGGGCGCTTCTCGATTATCACAGCCGCTATAAACTCGTCTTTCTGGCTCATTCCCAGCCGGAATACCGCAAACTTGGCCCGTTTGTGGCTGATATTCATCGGTGGCAAAATCTGGATGACTATTACAACCAGTACCGCCAACGCGTAATCGTTTTACTTTCTCACCCCGCCAACACGCGCGATCACACCAACGTTTTGATGCACGTTCAGGGTTATTTTCGCCCACATATTGATTCCACAGAACGCCAGCAGCTGGCTGCGCTTATCGACAGTTATCGCCGTGGCGAGCAACCGCTTCTTGCGCCGCTGATGCGTATCAAACACTATATGGCGCTTTATCCTGACGCCTGGCTTTCAGGGCAGCGTTATTTCGAACTTTGGCCGCGTGTGATTAACTTGCGCCATTCAGGAGTTTTATGACTACCCATCTGGTCTGGTTTCGCCAGGATTTACGTCTGCATGATAATCTCGCGCTTGCTGCCGCCTGCCGCAATTCGTCTGCACGCGTGCTGGCGCTGTATATCGCTACACCACGCCAGTGGGAGACGCATAACATGTCGCCGCGTCAGGCTGAACTTATCAATGCTCAACTGAATGGGCTACAAATAGCGCTTGCGGAAAAAGGTATTCCTTTATTGTTCCGTGAAGTGGATGACTTTGTCGCCAGTGTCGAAATAGTTAAACAGGTGTGCGCGGAAAACAGCGTTACCCACCTGTTTTATAACTATCAGTATGAAGTGAATGAGCGGGCGCGGGATGTGGAAGTTGAAAGAGCGCTGCGTAACGTGGTGTGTGAAGGATTTGATGACAGCGTGATCCTGCCGCCTGGCGCGGTGATGACCGGTAATCACGAGATGTACAAAGTCTTTACGCCTTTTAAGAATGCCTGGCTGAAACGGCTGCGGGAAGGGATGCCGGAGTGCGTCGCTGCGCCAAAAGTTCGTAGTAGCGGATCGATAGAGCCCTCGCCATCCATTACGCTGAATTATCCTCGTCAGTCTTTCGATACTGCGCATTTCCCGGTGGAAGAAAAAGCGGCGATTGCGCAATTACGCCAGTTTTGCCAGAACGGTGCCGGAGAATATGAGCAACAACGAGATTTTCCGGCAGTGGAAGGCACCAGTCGTTTGTCCGCCAGCCTGGCAACGGGCGGGTTATCGCCTCGCCAGTGTTTGCATCGCTTGTTGGCGGAACAGCCGCAGGCGCTGGACGGTGGGGCCGGTAGTGTCTGGCTTAGTGAGCTGATCTGGCGCGAGTTCTACCGTCATCTGATGACGTATTACCCCTCGTTGTGTAAACATTGTCCGTTTATTGCCTGGACGGATCGTGTGCAGTGGCAGAGCAATCCCGCACATTTACAGGCCTGGCAGGAAGGCAAAACGGGATACCCGATTGTCGATGCCGCCATGCGTCAGCTTAACAGCACTGGCTGGATGCATAACCGGCTACGGATGATTTCAGCCAGTTTTCTGGTGAAAGATTTGTTGATCGACTGGCGCGAAGGCGAGCGATATTTCATGTCGCAGCTGATTGATGGTGATTTGGCAGCCAATAACGGTGGCTGGCAGTGGGCGGCGTCTACGGGTACTGATGCAGCGCCGTATTTTCGTATTTTCAACCCGACAACCCAGGGCGAGAAATTTGATCGCGAAGGTGAGTTTATCCGCCGATGGTTACCGGAGCTGCGCGATGTACCAGGGAAAGCGGTGCATGAGCCGTGGAAGTGGGCGCAGAAAGCAGGTGTGATGCTGGATTATCCGCAACCGATAGTTGATCACAAAGAGGCAAGGCTGCGAACGCTGGCAGCGTACGAAGAAGCGAGGAAAGGAGCCTGATAAAACGCAGCGAGCGTTTTATCAGGTATGGTGCTGGCCTATTATGACTCCAGCGCCAGCGCGCGGTTTCTGAATTTCAGCGCCTGATACAGCCAAATCATCAGTACCAGTCCTACACACGCCAGTGCGCCCCAGGTAATTTGATCAAATACTTCAATATATGCATTGATGGAGTAGTTGATCGCCCCGGAAGCATCAAACGAAGCCTGCGATGTCTGATCGGCAATCACGCCCGCCAGATAGTTCGCGATCGCGCCAGAAAGCAGCATGTAGATGCCGGTTAATACGCCGGTCACGCCCGGAATTTCAATGCGCGTAATTTGCGACATGGCAACCGGGTCGATAAACAGTTCCGCAAAGCCCATCACCGCCAGGCCTAATACCATCAGTGGCAGAGAAGAGTGACCATACATTGCGGACCAGCGGGCGCTTAAGGTCAGAATGCAGAATCCGGCGCTCATCAGGCCAAGGCCAAGAGCAAATTTTCCCCAGATGCGCACGGTACGATTACCTGCGACGCTTTCTTTAACCACCCACGCCAGGAACACACCGCACAGCATAACTGCGAAGGCATTAATCGACTGGAACATAGCAGTCGGAACGGTATAACCAAACATATCGCGGTTAACGAAGCGGTCGATATAAAGGCTAATCGAGCTGCCGCCCTGTTGTGCGAAGGCCCAGAACAACATACTGAAGAAGGTGAGCGTCACAATCAGCCCCAGCTCCTTACGCTGTTTCTGGTTTTCTGCTTTGCGATAAATTTTTGCCAGTACACCCAGGCCAATAATAGTCGCGACAATTAAGGCGTATACCGACCACTCTTTCCTGAACAGTACGGTAATCAGCGCAGGCGTTGCCACCAGCAGAACCAGCAGCCATCCCCAGTTAGGCAGGAGAAAGTTTGTTGCACGCAGTACTTTTTTATTAACGCCGCGGGTATGTGTGAAATGACGATTGCCACATAAGAAAATGACCAGACCCGCGATCATACCCACCGCCGCCAGGCCAAAGCCCATCGCCCAGCTGTACTCTTCCTGGGCGTAACCACAGGCGATAGGTGCGATAATAGACCCCACGTTACCCGCTGCATACATCAGCGAGAAACCGCCATCACGACGCGGATCGGTTGGCTCATACAGCTCGCCGAGCAGGCAACTGACATTGGATTTAAACAGACCATAGCCACAAACGATAATCGCCAGGGACAGATAGAGGAATGACGGATGGATCTCACTGGCACCCAGCACCACATGACCGATCGCCATCAACAACGCCCCCAGCATCACCGCCATGCGATTGCCGAGAACTTTATCCGCCAAAAAGCCACCGAGGATTGGCGTGACATACACCAGCGAACAGTAGGCGCTAAATAACTCGTAGGCGTGAGTATCGTTGTATTTTAGTTGATTGGTGAGATAGAGAATCAGCAGGGCACGCATGCCGTAAAAGCTAAAATATTCCCAGATTTGCAGCGCAACGACATAGTAAATAGCGCGCGGTTGTGATGCGTGTTTATTCATAATAATTCCACAATTGACGGCAACGTCACGTAATAGTTGCGCGGCGTGCTTGTGTTTCCTTAAAGTTAAAACTTTGATACAGATCTGATTATTTATGCAATATGCTGTCTGATTGCATAAATATACATTAGCTGAAGCGTGATGATATAAACAATTTGCGTCTTTTGGCGTCGGGTTTGTTTCTTAATATGTCAAAAGATTGGCTATCGACGAACAGGCGAGGTAACGCTATGTTAACGGTGTAGCTATCAGAATACGGAAGGCGCGAAGATGAAAAACACCGAACTGGAACAACTGATTAACGAAAAACTGAACAGCGCGGCGATTAGTGATTACGCGCCGAATGGTTTGCAGGTGGAAGGCAAAGAGACGGTGCAAAAAATTGTTACCGGTGTCACCGCCAGCCAGGCTTTGCTCGATGAGGCAGTGCGTCTGGGCGCGGATGCGGTCATTGTGCATCATGGCTACTTCTGGAAAGGAGAGTCTCCGGTCATTCGCGGAATGAAGCGTAACCGTTTAAAAACGTTGCTGGCGAATGATATCAACCTGTATGGCTGGCATTTGCCGCTTGACGCACATCCTGAGCTGGGCAATAACGCACAGCTGGCGGCGTTACTGGGGATCACGGTCATGGGCGAAATTGAGCCGTTGGTGCCGTGGGGAGAGCTGACCATGCCTGTGCCGGGACTGGAACTAGCCTCCTGGATTGAAGCGCGTCTGGGACGTAAGCCGTTATGGTGTGGCGATACCGGACCTGAGGTGGTCCAGCGCGTCGCCTGGTGCACGGGCGGCGGGCAAAGTTTTATCGATAGCGCCGCGCGTTTTGGCGTGGATGCTTTTATTACTGGCGAAGTTTCTGAACAGACCATTCATTCAGCCCGCGAGCAGGGGTTGCATTTTTATGCTGCAGGTCACCATGCCACTGAACGTGGTGGTATTCGCGCATTGAGCGAGTGGCTGAATGAAAATACCGATCTTGATGTGACCTTTATTGATATTCCTAATCCTGCATAACGAATAATCAGAGGGATCGAAAGTGCAACGAGCGCGTTGTTATCTGATAGGTGAAACGGCGGTAGTGCTGGAACTGGAACCGCCGGTGACGCTGGCTAGCCAGAAACGGATCTGGCGACTGGCGCAGCGTCTGGTGGATATGCCGAATGTGGTTGAAGCCATTCCCGGCATGAACAATATCACGGTGATTTTGCGTAATCCTGAGTCGCTGGCGCTGGATGCCATAGAGCGTTTGCAACGCTGGTGGGAGGAGAGCGAGGCCCTGGAACCTGAGTCTCGCTTTATTGAAATTCCGGTGGTTTACGGTGGTGCAGGCGGACCGGATTTGGCGGTGGTCGCGGCGCATTGCGGGTTGAGCGAAAAACAGGTTGTTGAATTGCACTCCTCCGTGGAATACGTGGTCTGGTTTTTAGGTTTTCAACCGGGCTTCCCGTATCTCGGGAGTTTGCCGGAACAACTACACACGCCACGGCGCGCTGAACCGCGCTTACTCGTTCCGGCAGGTTCTGTCGGGATCGGCGGGCCGCAGACTGGTGTTTATCCGCTGGCAACGCCGGGTGGCTGGCAGTTGATTGGTCATACCTCACTCAGCCTGTTTGATCCGGCGCGTGACGAACCCATCTTATTACGTCCGGGAGACAGCGTGCGCTTTGTACCGCAGAAGGAGGGAGTATGCTGAAGATTATTCGTGCGGGCATGTATACCACTGTGCAGGATGGCGGTCGTCACGGTTTTCGCCAGTCGGGTATCAGCCACTGCGGCGCACTGGATATGCCTGCGTTACGCATTGCTAACCTGCTGGTGGGTAATGATGCCAATGCCCCCGCGCTGGAGATCACGCTCGGTCAGTTAACGGTTGAGTTCGAAACTGATGGGTGGTTTGCTCTGACGGGTGCCGGTTGCGAAGCGCGGCTGGATGATAATGCCGTCTGGACCGGCTGGCGATTGCCGATGAAAGCAGGCCAGCGTTTAACGCTTAAACGCCCGCAGCACGGGATGCGCAGTTATCTGGCGGTCGCGGGTGGTATTGATGTTCCGCCGGTAATGGGGTCATGCAGCACCGATCTCAAAGTGGGGATTGGCGGGCTGGAAGGCCGTTTACTGAAGGATGGTGACCGACTCCCGATTGGCAAAGCGAAGCGTGATTTTATGGAAGCGCAGGGCGTTAAACAGCTGCTGTGGGGCAACCGCATTCGCGCCTTGCCGGGGCCGGAATATCATGAGTTCGATCGCGCCTCGCAGGATGCATTCTGGCGTTCGCCCTGGCAGCTTAGCTCGCAAAGTAACCGCATGGGCTATCGCTTACAGGGGCAAATTTTAAAACGCACCACCGATCGCGAACTGTTATCTCACGGTTTGTTACCGGGCGTGGTGCAGGTGCCGCATAACGGGCAGCCCATTGTGTTGATGAACGACGCACAGACCACCGGTGGTTACCCGCGTATTGCCTGTATCATTGAGGCTGATATGTACCATCTGGCGCAAATTCCGCTCGGTCAGCCGATTCATTTTGTCCAGTGTTCACTGGAAGAGGCACTGAAAGCGCGGCAAGATCAGCAACGTTATTTTGAACAATTAGCGTGGCGGCTGCACAATGAAAATTGACCTGAACGCCGATCTGGGCGAAGGCTGCGCCAGCGACGCAGAGCTATTAACGCTGGTTTCCTCTGCCAATATTGCCTGTGGATTTCATGCAGGCGATGCGCAAACCATGCAGGCTTGCGTGCGTGAAGCAATAAAAAATGGTGTCGCGATTGGCGCTCATCCGAGTTTTCCCGACAGGGAAAATTTTGGTCGCAGCGCCATGCAGCTGCCGCCAGAAACCGTTTACGCCCAGACGCTGTATCAAATTGGCGCGCTGGCAACGATTGCCCGTGCGCAAGGCGGCGTAATGCGTCATGTCAAACCGCACGGCATGTTGTACAACCAGGCGGCGAAAGAAGCACAACTGGCAGACGCCATCGCCAGAGCGGTATACGCTTGCGATCCGGCATTGATTCTCGTTGGGCTGGCAGGAAGCGAGCTGATTCGTGCAGGCAAGCAATATGGCCTGACAACGCGCGAGGAAGTGTTTGCCGATCGCGGTTATCAGGCTGACGGCTCGCTGGTGCCGCGAAGTCAGCGAGGCGCGTTGATTGAAAACGAAGAACAGGCGTTGGCGCAAACGCTAGAGATGGTGCAACACGGCAGAGTCAAAAGTATCACCGGCGAATGGGCAACGGTCACGGCGCAAACAGTCTGCCTGCATGGCGACGGCGAGCACGCACTGGCGTTCGCCCGCCGACTACGCTCTACATTTGCCGAAAAGGAGATTGTTGTCGCAGCATAACCCCGATTAATAAAGAATGAAAAAAGGATATCACCATGCCTGAAGGCCCGGAGATCCGCCGTGCAGCGGATAACCTGGAGGCGGCGATCAAAGGCAAACCACTAACTGATGTCTGGTTTGCCTTCCCGCAGTTAAAAACTTATCAATCACAACTTATCGGTCAACACGTTACCCATGTGGAAACGCGTGGTAAGGCGTTGTTAACTCATTTTTCCAACGACTTAACGCTCTACAGCCATAATCAGCTTTACGGCGTCTGGCGCGTGGTTGATACCGGCGAAGAGCCGCAGACCACGCGAGTATTGCGGGTAAAACTGCAAACGGCTGACAAAACCATTCTGCTTTATAGCGCCTCGGATATTGAGATGTTGAGGCCGGAACAACTGACCACGCATCCGTTTTTACAACGCGTTGGTCCCGATGTGCTGGATCCGAATCTGACGCCGGAGGTGGTAAAGGAACGGTTATTATCACCGCGCTTTCGTAACCGTCAGTTTGCTGGATTACTGCTCGATCAGGCGTTTCTGGCAGGACTTGGCAATTATTTGCGGGTGGAGATCCTCTGGCAGGTTGGGGTGACTGGAAATCATAAAGCGAAAGACCTCAATGCGGCGCAACTGGATGCACTCGCACACGCGTTACTGGATATTCCTCGGTTTTCTTACGCTACGCGGGGGCAGGTGGATGAGAATAAGCATCATGGGGCGCTGTTTCGCTTTAAGGTTTTTCATCGTGATGGCGAACTGTGCGAACGCTGTGGCGGCATCATTGAGAAAACCACGTTGTCCTCGCGCCCGTTTTACTGGTGTCCAGGCTGCCAGCACTAGGCCGACCGCTTCGGCGCATAGGTTGAAATAAACCGCGCAATGGCTGGCCCCGTCAGCAAAATACTGAACAGGCGCAGGGTTTGCATCGCCATAATAAGCGCCATATCGGCATTGCTCCCTGCGGCGATGACCGCCACGGTATCAAGCCCGCCGGGACTGGTGGCGAGGTAGGCAGTCATAAAATCAATGTGCATAAACCGGGTCAGCCCCCACGCCATACCCGCACAAATAGCCAGCAGAGCAAAAATCGACAGCAGGATTTGCGGTAGCGGGCGTAGTGCCCGCAGTAAGATTTGTTTATCGAAACCAAGACCAATCCGCCAGCCAATTGCCATATACGCCATCGCAAGCAGCCATTCCGGGAGTTCGATGGTGATGAGCTGACCAGACTGGAGCACTGCGCCCGCCAGCATCGGGATGAGCATCGTGCCGGAAGGAAAACGTAGCAAGCATCCCGCCGTACCGGCAACGACCGCGAGCAAAATCGTAAGCAGGAGATTAATGCTCACTGGCGGGAACCAGACGATTTGCTGGTTAACCGCTTCAGCGTTATCACCCAGCATCATGCGGGTGACCAAAACAGCGGCCCCCGCGACGAACAGCACTCGCAGATATTGCATAAATGCAACCAGGCGAATATCTGCGCCGTAATCTTGCGCCATAGCGACCATTGCCGCCGCGCCGCCAGGAGAAGAACCCCAGGCACCGGTATTTCCAGGCAATGAGCTATAGCGCACCAATAACCAACCCACGATGGCGCTGGAAAGCAGCGTCACCAGTAAAATAGCAAGCACGATCGGCCAGTTGGCGGCCAGCGTGGTGAGAATCGAACCAGTGAGGTTTTGCGCAATCATGCAGCCAAGAATGGCCTGCGCGGCGAGAAAAGCGGAGCGGGGAAGTTGCAGAGTAATTCCGCGCATACTGAAGATGATCCCGGCGATCATCGGCCCAAGTAATAGCGCCGCCGGGAGATGTACCGCGAGGAAACCAATAGAAAGGAGAAGTGATAGCACACATAACATTCCCCACTGCAAAACTGGCATCCTTCGCTCCCTCATTATTTTCTCTTTGGTGTATCGATACAGCATAAAGAAAGCCGGGCCAGGAAAAAATAACAGCAATCAAGGAAAAGGGGAAAATCAGCAATTTTCTGAAAGAGATGCCCTTTCCGGCTGCAAAGGGCATCATGGCAAATCAGTTATAGTTAATTTTAAAAAGCACCACTGTATCGAAGGGCCCAGCCTCGATGGGGGTACCTGCAATGGACGAAAGTTCAGCTGTATAGGTTTTTTCGTAGACCAACATGTCGCTGGTGAAATCGGCGTATTCAGCATATTTATTGAAGGTATAAGGCGAGGCGTTTTCATCCAGCAAACGTAGCTTCAGACCATTACCAATCAACAATGCTTTATCTTCTTCAACCAACGTTTCTTCGGTATAAAAGGAGGAACTGACTTTAAATCCGTCGGTGCATTGGTCATTTTGTGATTTTGTCGTCTTAATACTGAATGTTTTCGACATTGTGTGGCGACGAATATCCAGCAAATTAAATTTACCAAAATCAATCACCTGTGTTTCCGGTGAAATGGAAAAATTGACGCTGCAATCCAGCACGCGAATGTTTTCCAGACCAGTAATATGATATTTCAGGTTTTGGGCAGTAGGGTCTTCGTTAACGCTACCGGCACCGTCAAATTGCACGACGATATAGTCGCTAAGCGTACTTTGATAATCATGCGGCGGCATTTCTCGTATTTTGACGTATAACCGCATGCGAGCGAGAAAGGTACGCGACATGTGAATATTAGCGGGATCACCCGAGCAAATTTTGTTCTGCCATCCCATCGCGATAATCTGCTCAGGGGTATAAATGTCAATGTTCTTACTGTCAATACACTGGTTAGTGTCGATGCGGCTTTTTCCCTGGTTGGCGTCATAATCAACGCCATTGTAAGTTACGCCGAGTTGATAATAGCGATCCTGCACCCCCGGGTAGGGGTTTACCCAGGCATAAACATGCTCACTTTCAAAATTGCCGTTGGTATTGTTGTCACAATAGACGGGAATTTTAATATCGTCAGATTCCCAAATCTTATCGCCGAGTTTGGCATTGCCTGGTACAGCAAAAGGTTGAATCGCTTCTGATTTTTCTACCGAGCCACCGGATGAACCAAAGTAGCAGTTCAGGGCAAGCGCAGACTTCAACAGCAGAAATAACAGACAGATGACGAGCAACACTCCCTTGCCAGCACTCATTTCTTCGCCTCCACGGCTTGTAAATGGCATTGTCCGCTGCAGTTGAGCGTCGTCATGCGTAACGCGCCGTAATCATCCATATAACCGAGATAAAACTGGCTGCCGCTATAATTTCCGGTGTTTGTGTTGACCGTACTAAAAGGCGCAACCATCACGGTTTTGAAGCCGGGGAGAACGCCTTTTTCATTTCGTCCCAGGTAGGCAATGGTCAGATAATACGCGGTAGGATTTTTCAGTGTCAGTTGGTTGCCCTGCTGGCTGACCTGTAACTGCAGTTCGACCTTTTCTCCTGCTTTCTTGCGTAATGCAGCCGGTCGCCAGAACACCTTGATACGACTCTGAATGGCGACTTGCAGAACGGCATGGTCGCTGTTTTTTTCCGGGGCGGGAGGAATTTCACGCATATTGTAGAAAAATAGCGTTTCGCGATCGCCCGGTAATTTTGTGGTCGAGGCTTGCTTTACTATCCGTACCTGCGTTGTTGCTTTCGGTTCCAGAC
>NZ_SJWV01000012.1:0-48444 GCF_004352695.1 Escherichia sp. KCJ4928 | reverse complement strand
CATATCCTTCTGTTTACTTAGGATAATTTTATAAAAAATAAATCTCGACAATTGGATTCACCACGTTTATTAGTTGTATGATGCAACTAGTTGGATTATTAAAATAATGTGACGAAAGCTAGCATTTAGATACGATGATTTCATCAAACTGTTAACGTGCTACAATTGAACTTGATATATGTCAACGAAGCGTAGTTTTATTGGGTGTCCGGCCCCTCTTAGCCTGTTATGTTGCTGTTAAAATGGTTAGGATGACAGCCGTTTTTGACACTGTCGGGTCCTGAGGGAAAGTACCCACGACCAAGCTAATGATGTTGTTGACGTTGATGGAAAGTGCATCAAGAACGCAATTACGTACTTTAGTCATGTTACGCCGATCATGTTAATTTGCAGCATGCATCAGGCAGGTCAGGGACTTTTGTACTTCCTGTTTCGATTTAGTTGGCAATTTAGGTAGCAAACATGCAGACCCCGCACATTCTTATCGTTGAAGACGAGTTGGTAACACGCAACACGTTGAAAAGTATTTTCGAAGCGGAAGGCTATGATGTTTTCGAAGCGACAGATGGCGCGGAAATGCATCAGATCCTCTCTGAATATGACATCAACCTGGTGATCATGGATATCAATCTGCCGGGTAAGAACGGTCTTCTGTTAGCGCGTGAACTGCGCGAGCAGGCGAATGTTGCGTTGATGTTCCTGACTGGCCGTGACAACGAAGTCGATAAAATTCTCGGCCTCGAAATCGGTGCAGATGACTACATCACCAAACCGTTCAACCCGCGTGAACTGACGATTCGTGCACGCAACCTGCTGTCCCGTACCATGAATCTGGGTACTGTCAGCGAAGAACGTCGTAGCGTTGAAAGCTACAAGTTCAATGGTTGGGAACTGGACATCAACAGCCGTTCGTTGATCGGCCCTGATGGCGAGCAGTACAAGCTGCCGCGCAGCGAGTTCCGCGCCATGCTTCACTTCTGTGAAAACCCAGGCAAAATTCAGTCTCGTGCTGAACTGCTGAAGAAAATGACCGGCCGTGAGCTGAAACCACACGACCGTACTGTAGACGTGACGATCCGCCGTATTCGTAAACATTTCGAATCTACGCCGGATACGCCGGAAATCATCGCCACCATCCACGGTGAAGGTTATCGCTTCTGTGGTGATCTGGAAGATTAATCGGCTTTACCACCGTCAAAAAAAACGGCGCTTTTTAGCGCCGTTTTTATTTTTCAACCTTATTTCCAGATACGTAATTGATCGTCCATTGTAACTTCTTTACTGGCTTTCATTTTCGGCAGTGAAAACGCATACCAGTCGATATTACGAGTCACAAACATCATGCCGGCCAGCGCCACCACCAGCACACTGGTTCCCAACAACAGCGCGCTATCGGCAGAGTTGAGCAGTCCCCACATCACACCATCCAGCAACAACAGCGCGAGGGTAAACAACATGCTGTTGCGCCAGCCTTTCAATACCGCCTGCAAATAAATACCGTTCATTAACGCCCCAATCAGACTGGCGATTATCCATGCCACGGTAAAACCGATATGTTCAGAAAGCGCCAGCAAGAGCAAATAAAACATCACCAATGAAAGCCCCACCAGCAAATATTGCATTGGGTGTAAACGTTGCGCGGTGAGCGTTTCAAAAACAAAGAACGCCATAAAAGTCAGTGCAATCAGCAGAATGGCGTACTTAGTTGCCCGGTCCGTTATTTGGTATTGATCGGCTGGCGTCGTCACTGCGACGCTAAACGCGGGGAAGTTTTCCCAGCCGGTATCATTGCCTGAAGCAAAACGCTCACCGAGATTATTAGCAAACCAGCTGCTTTGCCATTGCGCCTGAAAACCTGACTCGCTAACTTCCCGTTTGGCTGGCAAAAAATCACCTAAAAAACTGGGATGCGGCCAGTTGCTGGTTAAGGTCATTTCGCTATTACGCCCGGCAGGCACCACAGAAAGATCGCCGGTACCGCTTAAATTCAGGGCCATATTCAGCTTCAGGTTCTGCTTCCGCCAGTCCCCTTCGGGTAAAGGGATATGCACGCCCTGCCCGCCTTGCTCTAACCCGGTGCCGGGTTCAATGGTCAGCGCCGTTCCGTTAACTTCAGGCGCTTTCACCACACCAATACCACGCGCATCCCCGACGCTAATCACAATAAATGGCTTGCCAAAGGTGATATTTGGCGCGTTGAGCTCGCTAAGACGCGAAACATCGAAATCGGCTTTTAGCGTTAAATCACTGTGCCAGACCTGACCGGTATAAATCCCTATCTTGCGTTCTTCCACGTTCTGATTGCCATCAACCATCAATGACTCAGGTAACCAAAAATGGATAAAACTTCGTTTCCGCTCCACGGTTTTATCCTCTTCCTGCACCGTATAAAGCTCGGTCACAGGAATAGCGATAAGCGGCCCAACGAGTTTTTGCGGCCCGCTGGTACTTTGGCGAATCGCATCTTCCACATCGCTACGGTAATCGGCACGTTCGACAATCACTTGCCGAATCAGCATTATCGGAATCAACAACAGCAATACTGCAACAAACAGGGTGGTCATTTTCCAGAACAGGGGGGATTTCAACATAGTCTTCTCCTTTGCAATGGCAGCAGGATACGAAGGCTATGTGGGAAGAATTTGAAGCTATGTGAAGTGACGGTGAAGTCGTAGCGAGGCCAGCACGCCACCTTCCTGCACGTTGCGCAGCGTGACTTCGCCGTTAAACAAACGGGCGACCTCACTGACGAACGCCAACCCCAGACCGCTGCTTTTTTGCCCATTTGCACGCGGCAAAGAGTAAAAGCGTTCAAAAATACGTGACAGCGCGTAGTCAGGAATACCACTACCGGTATCCAGCACCTTAAGCGTGACGTGTTCCTGATCCACTTCGGCGCTTAGCGTTATACGACCGCTCTCGGGGGTAAAATCGATGGCGTTATCCAGTAAATTCCCCAGCGCCTGATCCAGTAACGCCGGTTCAGCAGCAACATTAACCTCGGTGGGCGTAACATGTAGAGTGATGTTTTTTTCTGCCAACTGCACGGTGCGCGCTTCGCTGACGCGGCGGAATAATGCCGCCACATCAACAGCAGTCAAAACGACTTCCTGACGATTCTCCAGTCTTGCCTGGCGTAGTAACGTTTCCACCAGTGCCTGCATTCGCGCATTTTGCGTCAGAATGTTGTCAGTAAAACGAGCCACTACTTCAGGCGGCGGACCTTCGCGTAAAATTTCCGCCGCGCCACGAATCGCCGCCAGTGGGCTTTTTAGCTCATGGGTTAACGCATAAACATACTGCTCAATATAGTTTTTCCCTTCCAGCTTCACGCGCATACTTTCCAGCGCCTGCGCGAGTTTACGCAGCTCGCTACTACCGAGATCGGGAAGAGGAACGGGCTTATTGTCAGTGACGGAATCAGCATAGCGAGTGAGCCGGGCAATGGAGCGGTTGATCCACCAAACCATGCCTGCGCCAATCACCAGTGCGATCCCCAACAAAATGGCGCTGGCCCATAAAATTCGCCGCTCGCTGCGTTTAATGACCGGAGCCATCGCCGCGTTCGGTTTGCCTACGCTCAAAACGCCAATAAGCCGCGAGCCGTCCATAATCGGCGCGGCAACATACATCACCGAACTTTCGGGATCGGCAGGATTTTGCAACGTGCTGCGCGCACCATACTGACCACGCAACGTTAGCCAGACGTCATTCCAGCGCGAATAATCCTGCCCAACGGCTTTATTTGCCGAATCGAACAATACTTTACCCTGCGAATCGGTCATATAGACATGATATTCATTGCGCACTTTGTTAATGCCACCGATATTGGCGCGAAACGGGCGATGTTGTAGCTGATTAAACGCCTGCGCCAGTTGCCCATGCGTTGGGTCCCCAGAGAGCAAATCGGGACGCGCCAGCTCCGCCAGCAACGTTGCGGTATCGATTAACGTCCCCTCCGTTGCTCTTCGCACGCCCGGTTTAACTTCTTTGACAAAAATAGCCAGTACGAACCAGGCCGCCACCGCCACCAGTAAAAAATAGCCCAGCAGCAACCGCATGCCGATACGCATTACAGGCCCCTCAGGCTATATCCCATGCCGCGATGAGTATTAATCGGTGAAAGATCGGGGTTGATGGCGCGCAGCTTGGCACGCAACGTTTTAATGTGGGTATCAACGGTGCGATCGTAGGTGTCCTGCGCATCTTCCCACACGCTATCCATCAGTTGCTGGCGGGACCAGACGCGGCCTGGCGACTTGAGTAACGTCTTCAGCAATAAAAACTCATACCGCGTCAGCGTTAATGGCGTGTCAAACCAGCTGATCTGCGCCGCGGGTTCATTCAATTCAAAATGACCAATACGGATGACGGGAGACGGCGACGAGAACTTCTTCACCCGACGCAGTAAGGTGCGCACCCTGGCGCACACTTCGCGGGGTGAAAACGGTTTAGCCACATAGTCGTCAGCGCCAATTTCCAGCCCAAGCAGGCGATCGACCTCTTCACTTCGGGCCGTCAGGAACAGTACAGGTAACGCCGGATGGAGCGCCAGTAACTGGCGGCACAATTCAAAGCCGCTGATATCAGGCAAACCAACGTCGAGAATCATGACGTCGGGAACCAGCTGGCGAGCTTTATCCAGCACCGGCAAGCCTCGCTCAAAGACCTCGACGGCAAAACCTTCCTGCTGCAACATGTAGACCAGCGTGTCGGCTATCCCTTGCTCATCTTCCACTAACCAGACCGTTTCCCGTTGCATAAATCGCCTCTGTTATTGCCGCCACGGCATGACAGGAACCGCGCTAATCGCGTTTTTCGGCGAACCTTCTACAACTTTGTCGGAGTAAGCCAGATAAGCGAGCGCGTTGCGTTTGGCGTCATAAAAGCGCACGACCTGTAACGACTTAAAGACCAGGGACGTGCGTTTTTTGAATACTACCTCGCCCTGAGCTTTGCCGTTTTTAATACGATCCGACAGTTCAATCGGCCCGACTTGCTGACAAGAAATAGCCGCATCGGAGGTATCTTCCGCCAGACCCAATCCCCCTTTAATACCACCTGTTTTCGCCCGGCTCACATAACAGGTGACATTTTTCACATCGGGATCGTCAAAGGCTTCCACAACAATTTTGTGATCCGGGCCGATCATTTTAAATACGGTGTCGACCGAACCAATCTCTTCTGCATGAGCCAATGGCCCCAGCATTATCAGGCTTAAAGACAGGATCAAATGCTTGTATTTCATATTGTTACCATTTTTATCTATTACACGAGCAATTAGTTCGTCACGGTAAATAACATATTGATTAAGAACAAAATCTCAATACTTTTATTTCCGTCAAGCCCTAAAACATACTCTACTAAGAAAAAAACACTGAATGCTAAAACAGCAAAAAATGCTATTATCCAATTACCTGATGTCAGGTGCTCGTTGTTGAAAGGATGAGGATATTTTATGGATCAGGCCGGCATTATTCGCGACCTTTTAATCTGGCTGGAAGGTCATCTGGATCAGCCCCTGTCGCTCGACAATGTAGCGGCGAAAGCAGGTTATTCCAAGTGGCACTTACAGAGAATGTTTAAAGATGTCACTGGCCATGCTATTGGCGCGTATATTCGTGCTCGTCGTTTGTCGAAATCGGCGGTCGCACTACGCCTGACTGCGCGTCCGATTCTGGACATCGCGCTGCAATACCGCTTCGACTCTCAACAGACATTTACCCGCGCATTCAAGAAGCAGTTTGCCCAGACTCCTGCACTTTACCGCCGTTCTCCTGAATGGAGCGCCTTTGGTATTCGCCCGCCGCTACGTCTGGGTGAATTCACAATGCCAGAGCACAAATTTGTCACCCTGGAAGATACGCCGCTGATTGGTGTTACCCAGAGCTACTCCTGTTCGCTGGAGCAAATCTCTGATTTCCGCCATGAAATGCGTTATCAGTTCTGGCACGATTTTCTCGGCAACGCGCCGACCATTCCGCCAGTGCTCTACGGCCTGAATGAAACGCGTCCGAGTCAGGATAAAGACGACGAACAAGAGGTATTCTATACCACTGCGTTAGCCCAGGATCAGGCAGATGGCTATGTACTGACGGGGCATCCGGTGATGCTGCAGGGCGGCGAATATGTGATGTTTACCTATGAAGGTCTGGGAACCGGCGTGCAGGAGTTTATCCTGACAGTATACGGAACGTGCATGCCAATGCTCAATCTGACGCGCCGTAAAGGTCAGGATATTGAGCGATACTACCCGGCAGAAGATGCCAAAGCGGGAGATCGCCCAATTAATCTGCGCTGTGAACTGCTGATTCCGATCCGTCGTTAACGCTGCAACTCATCTAATGCAGGGGCGTCCAGATGCGAGATGTCCCCTGCGGTTTCAACAACCCAGCCAGACGCCAGCCACAGGCTTTCCTGATAATCCACGCGCGAAATAGAACAGTTACGCAGACGTAAGCGGCGCTCTGCCCATGCTGGTAATCCGAGAATCGTACTCACCAGACATCCCAGTGCAATACCATGGCTCACCAGCAGCGGTCGGCTTCCCTGCGGTAAGTCCCGGCAAGATTCCAGTGCCGCATTGACGCGATCGCTGAGCTCCTGCATTGACTCGCCTTCAGGAATACGCCCGTCAACGGTGCCATTGACCAGCTGCCGACGCCAGTTCTCTTCTTCTTCGGTCAGAGAATCGATATGTCTTTTTTCCAGCACACCCATGTTTAATTCACGCAGGCGAGAATCAAAGATGATGTCACAGCCGCAGGCCTGGGCGATGATTTCCGCCGTACGCCGGGTGCGTCCTAAATCGCTACTGATAATATGCGTAATGCCAAGCTCTTTGGCACGGGTTGCCACCTGCATCGCCTGTTGCTCACCTTTGGCGGTCAGCGGGCTGTCAGACTGGCCCTGAATACGTCGCTCGGCGTTCCACTGCGTTTCACCGTGGCGGACTAGGTATACCTGTAACATGCTTTTTTTCCGTATACTGCTGTAACGTTAATTTTCTGAGTAATGCTGATTATGCACCAAGTTGTCTGTGCGACCACCAATCCCGCTAAAATTCAGGCCATTCTGCAGGCATTTCACGAGATCTTCGGCGAAGGATCCTGCCATATTGCATCCGTTGCCGTCGAGAGCGGTGTACCGGAACAGCCCTTTGGCAGTGAGGAAACGCGCGCTGGCGCACGAAATCGGGTAGCAAATGCCCGCCGTTTACTTCCAGAGGCTGATTTTTGGGTGGCGATTGAAGCTGGCATCGATGGTGACAGCACTTTCAGTTGGGTGGTGATTGAAAACACCAGCCAGCGCGGCGAGGCGCGTTCGGCTACTTTGCCGTTACCTGCGGTGATTCTGCAGAAAGTGCGTGAAGGTGAGGCGCTTGGTCCCGTAATGTCGCGTTATACCGGTATTGATGAGATTGGTCGTAAGGAAGGGGCGATCGGCGTGTTTACCGCCTGGAAACTCACTCGCGCCAGCGTCTATCACCAGGCGGTGATCCTGGCGCTGAGTCCGTTTCACAATGCCGTGTATCAGGCATTGTAGGACGGATAAGGCGTTCACGCCGCATCCGGCATTCGGTGCACGATGCCTGATGCGACGCTGCCGCGTCTTATCAGGCCTACAAAATCAATCGCTTTTCAGCAACACCTCTTCCAGCCACTGGCGCAGCTCCACGGGCGCGGCTTTCAGGCTGTTAGATCCACGCGTAATCGTCGCGATGCCCGCGCCGAGTTCATTTTTTAACTCACGCTGGCTCATTTCGCCGCGCAACAGCTCTTCGACAATACGCACGCGAGTCCCCAACGCTTCGCGCTCATCTGGCGTCAGCATCAGATTTAACAACGGTAAATGGAGATCGTTTTGGTAGGCATTCTTAAGCAGGTCGACAAAACGTAACCACTCCTGGTGACGCTGTTCTGCCATCGCTGCTGAATAGGGTGATTGTTGGGCCATAATATGTCGCCATTGTTAGCGGGGGAAGCAAAATGCCTCCCCCGGTTGTACTCGCTAAAGAGTACGATAGCATATCATAAACGTGCGGATCAGTAACGACGTCCCCATTCCGTGGCGCTCATCAACGTCGGTTTATCCCCCATGAAATAGCGGTAGTAAGCGTCATAAGCCAGCACGTTCTTCACATAACCGCGCGTCTCGGAGAACGGAATACTCTCGACAAATGCCACAGCGTCGATACGCCCGGCGCTGTTGCCAAGCCAGGTTCGCACCCGCCCTGGTCCGGCGTTATAAGCTGCTGAGGAGAAAATACGGTTATTGCCAAACTGCTGATAAACATATTGCAGATAACTGGTGCCAATGTTGATATTCGTTTCCGGATCCAGCAATTGCCCAGGGCTACTATAACCGGGAATAGAGAACATCTTCACCGTATGGGTCGCTGTACCAGGCATAATCTGCATCAGGCCGCTGGCCCCTACCGGTGATTTCACTTTTGGATTCCAGGCGCTCTCCTGACGGGCAATCGCCATCGCATAGCTTTGCGGGATCTCCTTACCGCTGGTGTAGCGTTTGAAAAGATCGTTGTAAGCCAGCGGGAATCGCTCTTCCAGATGATCCCATAGCTTCCCGGCGATCGTTGCCTGAACGCTAAGATCCCACCATTGGTTGTTGAAAGCATACCGCGCCAGTTGAGCCTGCTCTGTTTTTGACTTGCTCTTCACCAGATTGGCCCACTCGCTACGCGCGGTGTTATCGAGATTCCAGTACATCAACTCGCGCACGCGCGCCATCTCCGGCCCCTGAGTCAGGGCGCTGTCAACATTCTGCGGCGCTTTATCAATCTTCAGCTCATACTCTTCTCCGATGCGTTGTGCTGCAACCATCGGGTAGAAACCACGCTGTTGCATGAGTTGATGCAAAATCTCTTTCGCTTCAGCTTCACGTCCGCGTTCCAGCAATAAATCCGCCTGCCAGTAACGCCATTCATCTTTCTCTTTTGCTTCCATCGGCAGACGCGCCAGCCAGGTATTCAGGCCGCGACGATCGCCGGTGCCAAGTGCCATTCGCACACGGCGTTCAATCAACGACGTGGATTGCGAGCGCATAATGGCGTCATCGCGCCATTTCGCCTGCTCGTCGGTGACATCGTTGCCCATCAAACGCCAGGCGACGATATCGCGCAGCTCCTGAATCTGATCTTCATTAAGCTGCTGCGCCTGGGCAAGCGACGGGATCATCAGCCGTGCATTTTCAGCATCCTGCCGCGCCACACTGGCAAACGCCACCGCTGCCATTTGACGGGTAAAATCGGTCGCTCCGGTTGTACGCGCGAAGGTCAGTACCGTATTAGGGTTGTTCGCCAGTGAAATGATTGCCGAGGCGATAGTCTGGTAATCGGCAGGCATCTGCCCTGCCAGCACTGTTACCAGGCCAGTGTTACCCGCTTTCATCGCCAGACGGATACGCTCTAAATACGCCAGCGGATCTTGTTTACCTGACGCACGCCAGACGCTAAATAACTTGTCACAGGCGTTAGGCTGGCTCTTGCCGGTTAGCCACAGCTCTTTCGCCCCTTGCCAGGCTTCTTCACTCTGCCCGGTGTTCCATTTCGCATAGTAGTAATTACATTGCGCTTCGGTAGTTCCGGGCTTTTCCGGGCTAAAGGCTAACAAGCCACGCCAGTCTTCACGCCGCGCCAGTTCATTGACGAAACGAGATTGCAGCGTGCGAGCGGGAGGAAGCGTGGGGTTAGCGCGAACAAAGTTAGTGACCGTCACCGCCGGTTGATTCATCAGATCATCGGTGATCTGGCGGTATTCCAGGTAGGGATAAAGCGGATAATCCTTCAGTCCAGGCATCATTTGTTCGACCACATCCATTTGTCGATTATCCCAGGCCTGCTTGATTTGCGCGTAACGGCTACGCTGCTCATCCAGTGAGTCGGCTCGCGCCACGCTGCTGACCGTCAGCAGACAGACACCGGCAGCCAACAGCCGCCAGGTAACTTGTTTGGCTTTTTCCACAAGCGCATCCTCTAAGTGTAAATACATCAATGCAGCGTCATGCCGCGTAATAGATTTATGCTAACCAGTCATTGCCGTTTACGCCACGTTACGGACACTTTTTTACTTTTACTGCGAAGGTGATCGACCAACTGGGATTAGGCGGGGAAAAAGGCTACACTTCGCCTTTGAAAACTCATCATCACGATAAACATAGAGGCGAAGTCCAACGTGGCTCAATTCGTTTATACCATGCATCGTGTCGGCAAAGTTGTTCCGCCGAAACGTCATATTTTGAAAAACATCTCTCTGAGTTTCTTCCCTGGGGCAAAAATTGGTGTCCTGGGTCTGAACGGCGCGGGTAAGTCTACCCTGCTGCGCATTATGGCGGGCATTGATAAAGACATCGAAGGTGAAGCGCGTCCGCAGCCAGACATCAAGATTGGTTACCTGCCGCAGGAACCGCAGCTGAACCCGGAACACACCGTGCGTGAGTCCATTGAAGAAGCGGTTTCTGAAGTGGTTAACGCCCTGAAACGCCTGGATGAAGTGTATGCGCTGTACGCCGATCCGGATGCCGATTTTGACAAGCTGGCCGCTGAACAAGGCCGTCTGGAAGAGATCATTCAGGCTCACGACGGTCATAACCTGAACGTACAGCTGGAGCGTGCGGCGGATGCGCTACGTCTGCCGGACTGGGACGCGAAAATCGCTAACCTCTCCGGTGGTGAGCGTCGTCGCGTAGCGTTGTGCCGCCTGCTGCTGGAAAAACCAGACATGCTGCTGCTCGACGAACCGACCAACCACCTGGATGCCGAATCCGTGGCCTGGCTGGAACGCTTCCTGCACGACTTCGAGGGCACCGTGGTGGCGATTACCCACGACCGTTACTTCCTCGATAACGTTGCAGGCTGGATCCTCGAACTTGACCGCGGTGAAGGTATTCCGTGGGAAGGCAACTACTCCTCCTGGCTGGAGCAGAAAGATCAGCGCCTGGCGCAGGAAGCTTCACAAGAAGCGGCGCGTCGTAAGTCGATCGAGAAAGAGCTGGAGTGGGTACGTCAGGGAACTAAAGGCCGCCAGTCGAAAGGTAAAGCACGTCTGGCACGCTTTGAAGAGCTGAACAGCACCGAATATCAGAAACGTAACGAAACCAACGAACTGTTTATTCCACCTGGACCGCGTTTGGGCGATAAAGTGCTGGAAGTCAGCAACCTGCGTAAATCCTACGGTGATCGCCTGCTGATTGATGACCTGAGCTTCTCGATCCCGAAAGGGGCAATCGTCGGGATCATCGGTCCGAACGGCGCGGGTAAATCGACCCTGTTCCGTATGATCTCTGGTCAGGAACAGCCGGACAGCGGCACCATCACTTTAGGTGAAACGGTGAAACTGGCATCGGTTGATCAGTTCCGTGACTCAATGGATAACAGCAAAACCGTTTGGGAAGAAGTTTCCGGCGGGCTGGATATTATGAAGATCGGCAACACCGAGATGCCAAGCCGCGCCTACGTTGGCCGCTTTAACTTTAAAGGGGTTGATCAGGGTAAACGCGTTGGTGAACTTTCCGGTGGTGAGCGCGGTCGTCTGCATCTGGCGAAGCTGCTGCAGGTTGGCGGCAACATGCTGCTGCTCGACGAACCAACCAACGACCTGGATATCGAAACCCTGCGCGCGCTGGAAAACGCCCTGCTGGAGTTCCCGGGCTGTGCGATGGTTATCTCGCACGACCGTTGGTTCCTCGACCGTATCGCCACGCACATCCTGGACTACCAGGATGAAGGTAAAGTTGAGTTCTTCGAAGGTAACTTTACTGAGTACGAAGAGTACAAGAAACGCACGCTGGGCGCAGACGCACTGGAGCCGAAGCGTATCAAGTACAAGCGTATTGCGAAGTAATGCGTAAAATGCCGGATGCGGCGTGAACGCCTTATCCGGCCTACAAACCAAGAAATTTCAATACGTTGTGAATCTCCAGGCCTGATAAGACGCGGTAAGCGTCGCATCAGGCATTGAGCACCGAATGCCGGATACGGCGTGAACGCCTTTTCCGGCCTACAACAGCCTTAGTATCCGCAAATTCGTAGCGGGTCACCCGTGCTGATTCTTTTAAACCTTGTTTAATCTCGACAGCCTCTTCCAGAGAGGTTTTCAACTCATCAAAAAACTTATTTTATACCTCGCCTTTGAGCCGTTTCATCGCGGTTATCTCTGCTCCCCCATCATCTCCCGCACCAGCTCCACGCAGCGCAGGAAACGGCTGTCATAATCGTCCTCTTCAACCCGCACGAATTCGATATTGTTCTCTTCCAGCATCTCCACCAGCAAGTTCTGGAACTCTTTGCGATCCACCGAACTGCCGAGGCTGCGTAAACCATCCGCCACCCACGGCGTGTTGTTCTCCAGCAGGATCACCAGATCGAAACGGTATTCATCAATCAACGCCTGTACGAACGGATGCTCACGCCCTTCGTACTTTTTGCAGAACGCCTGGGTAGTGACAAAATCAGTGTCAATAAACGCCACTTTATTGGCATATTTCACTGCAAAATCAATGTATTGTGCGTGGCCCAGCGCGATTTTATCGTAATCGGAATACTGCAATGCGATCTCATCACCGCCGAGGTGTGAAAAGACATAATCGCGACCATATTCCCACGCACTGGTGGTATTGAAGATATTGGCAAGTTTGTTTACCAGGGTGGATTTACCGCTCGACTCGCCACCAAGGATCGCCACGGTACGTACAAAGAACGGCTTCACTTCCGTAGGAATATATTCCCAGTAGCGGAACGGGTTTTCGCGGATCTGCGCACCGCTGATACTCATAAAGGTACGTTTCGGATCGACCAGCACCGTATCGATCCCCAGATGTTCCATATACTGTGGCGCATCGGCTTCTTCCGAGGTGTAGATCAGGTCCGGCTGAATCCCCTTTTCAGCCATAAACTTTTTGATGCCGTTGCTCCACACATCCCAGCCGTGCGGATACGGCTCCATGCCCTCTTCGTTGAAAGCATGAATGCGAATATTTTTCTGATATTTAAAAGTTTGTAATAACCAGCGCAGACGATCCGGCACCGTGGGCTGCTGCGACATGGCGCTGTCTTCAAACAACGCGCGGTCGCGGGTATCGTCAAAACCCATAATGATATGCAGCTCGTCAACCTGGCTACAGGCGCGCTGGATAAGGTAGATATGTCCGGTATGCAGCGGGTAGAACTTACCGAATACGACACCAATGGTTTTCTTCTGTCGGGGAAATTCAAGCCCCAAAAAACGGTGCAACGCCTCCAGCTTTTGCGCGCTGGGGCTTTTAATTTTGGCATTCAGTAACTGGCTTAAATACCCTTTGGTCATACCGCTGGCATCAGCTACCTGCTGTAGCGTGCAGCCCTGTTGCTTGATGGCAGTTTTCAGGTAATCAAATGACGACATATCTCCCTCCGTATCTCTCATTATAAGTCGTCGAACACGCTAAGCGCGTCGGAGAGTTTTTTAACGCCAAAAATCTGCATCCCTTCCGGCGCTTTTTTCGGTACGTTAGCCGCCGGAACAATCGCCCGGCGAAAACCGTGTTTCGCCGCTTCTGAAATTCGTTCCTGACCGCTGGGCACCGGGCGGATCTCCCCTGCCAGCCCGACTTCACCAAACACCACCAGATCCTGTGGCAGCGGTCTGTCACGCAGGCTGGAAACCATCGCCAGCAGTAACGCTAAATCGGCACTGGTTTCGGTTACCTTCACGCCGCCGACCACGTTCACAAATACATCCTGATCGGCCATTTGCAGACCACCGTGACGGTGCAAGACAGCCAGCAGGATTGCCAGACGGTTTTGTTCCAGCCCCACTGCCACGCGGCGCGGATTCGCCATCATCGAGTGATCGACCAGCGCCTGAATCTCCACCAGCAACGGACGCGTTCCTTCCCACACCACCATCACGGAGCTGCCGGAGGTCACTTCATCTCCGCGACTTAAGAAAATTGCCGAAGGGTTGCTGACTTCACGCAGCCCCTGTTCGGTCATCGCGAAGACGCCCAGCTCATTCACCGCGCCGAAGCGGTTTTTATGGCTGCGCAAGGTGCGAAAACGGGAGTCGGCATCACCATCCAGAAGCACCGAACAGTCGATACAGTGTTCCAGCACTTTAGGGCCAGCCAGCGAGCCATCTTTGGTTACGTGCCCAACCATGACAATCGCCACACCGCGCGTTTTGGCGAAGCGCGTCAGATAAGCCGCCGTTTCACGCACCTGCGCCACGCTGCCAGGCGATGACTGTACATCCGCCATATGCATCACCTGGATCGAGTCAATTACCATCAGCTTCGGTTGCTCTTCTTCGGCAATCAGGCAGATCTGCTCGATGCTGGTTTCCGACAACATATTGAGATTGTCAGTCGGCAGGCCAAGGCGATGAGCGCGCATTGCCACCTGTTGCAGCGACTCTTCGCCGGTGACATACAGCGTTTTCATCTGCTGGGCCAGTTTGCACAGCGTTTGCAGCAACAGCGTGGATTTCCCCGCACCAGGGTTACCGCCAATCAGAATGGCACTTCCTGGCACCACGCCGCCGCCTAGTACGCGGTCGAACTCTTTAAATCCGGTGGAAAAACGCGGCAGCTCTTCAAGGCTGATATCGGAGAGTTTCTGGACTTTTGCCACCCCGGCGCTACCGGCATAGCCGCTGAGACGCTCGTTACGCGCCACCGTTGGCGACGCAGCAAGACGCACCTCGGTGATGGTGTTCCAGGCATGACAGGCACTGCACTGCCCCTGCCAGCGCGGATAATCGGCCCCGCATTCATTACAAACAAAGGCGCGTTTTGGAGCTTTTGCCACGGTGTACCTCGTTAATGCTGTGCCGCCCGCAGGATGGCGGGCGAGCAATTACTTCTGATTCAGGCTGCCTGAGAGGATGCAGAATACCCCCATCAGGTCAGCGTGACGGATGGTGACTTCCGCCTTTTCATTCACTTTTGGCTTGGCATGGTAGGCAATCCCCAGCCCTGCTGCTTTGATCATCGGCAGGTCATTAGCTCCATCGCCAATCGCCACGGTCTGCGCCAGCGGGATTTCATACTCCTGCGCGAGGCGAGTCAAAGTTTTCGCTTTGTACTGCGCGTCTACGATGTCGCCGATCACATTGCCGGTAAATTTACCGTCCATGATCTCCAGTTCATTGGCTACCACGGCGGTCAGGCGCAGCTTGTCGCGCAGATATTCAGCAAAGAAAGTAAAGCCGCCGGAGGCAATCGCCACTTTCCAGCCCAGCGTTTCCAGCTTGAGCACCAGTTGCGTTAAGCCTGGCATCAGCGGCAGATTTTCACGCACCTGTTGCAGAATATTGGCGTCAGCGCCTTTCAGCGTCGCCACACGGCTGCGCAGGCTGGCGGTAAAATCGAGTTCGCCGCGCATCGCCCGTTCGGTTACTTCCGCCACCATCTCGCCCGTTCCGGCCAGTTTGGCAATTTCATCAATACATTCAATCTGGATGGCGGTGGAATCCATGTCCATCACCAGCAAACCCGGCGTGCGCAGGTGCGGGATTTTCCCCAGCGGGGCGACATCCAGTTGCGCTTCATGGGCCAGGCGCGTAGCCCGTGCGGTGAGTGAACCTGCCAGACGAATCACCTGATAATCTTCCACGCACCAGGCGGCAACAATCACCATCGCCGCACCCAGTTTGCTCTGGTATTGGGTCAGACGCTGTTTATCCAGCCCACGACCATACAGCAGCCAGCCGCTACGACCTGCGTGGTAATCCAGTGGCATCACTTCATCACCACTTAATGAAAGAGGCAGACCAGGCCATAAAGAGACATCTTCAGGCAGGTCGCACCAGGTAATGTTAGGCATTAAGGCTCCTGTAAAATCGTTCGAAGCAGGGAAAATAACGCATGAGGCTACCTTGTATCCATTGCTTCTGGCAACATTAAGTCTCAAATTTTCAAAGGGTGGAAGATGGCTCGCACAAAACTGAAATTCCGGCTGCATCGGGCAGTGATTGTCCTGTTCTGTCTTGCCTTGTTAGTGGCGCTGATGCAGGGAGCGTCATGGTTTAGTCAAAACCACCAGCGACAACGTAATCCACAGCTGGAAGAACTGGCCCGCACCCTGGCGCGTCAGGTAACGCTGAACGTTGCACCGCTGATGCGTACCGACTCACCGGATGAAAAACGCATTCAGGCGATCCTCGATCAGTTAACGGATGAAAGCCGTATCCTCGACGCGGGTGTGTATGACGAACAAGGCGATCTTATCGCACGTTCTGGCGAAAGCGTCGAAGTGCGCGACCGGCTGGCGCTCGACGGTAAAAAAGCGGGCGGCTATTTTAACCAGCAGATTGTCGAACCAATTGCCGGGAAAAACGGACCGCTCGGCTATCTGCGCCTGACGCTCGACACCCATACGCTCGCCACCGAAGCCCAACAGGTGGATAACACCACTAACATTTTACGCCTGATGTTGCTGCTTTCACTGGCAATCGGCGTAGTGCTGACCCGCACGCTGCTACAGGGTAAACGTACCCGCTGGCAGCAATCGCCCTTCCTGTTAACCGCCAGCAAACCGGTGCCGGAAGAGGAAGAAAGCGAGAAAAAAGAGTGACCCATTACTACAAGAAAGGAAATCGTTATGTCCACATTACGCCTGCTCATCTCTGACTCTTACGACCCGTGGTTTAACCTGGCGGTGGAGGAGTGTATTTTTCGCCAGATGCCCGCCACGCAGCGCGTTCTGTTTCTCTGGCGCAATGCCGACACGGTAGTGATTGGTCGCGCGCAGAACCCGTGGAAAGAGTGTAATACCCGGCGGATGGAAGAAGATAACGTCCGCCTGGCACGGCGCAGTAGCGGTGGCGGCGCGGTGTTCCACGATCTCGGCAATACCTGCTTTACCTTTATGGCTGGCAAGCCGGAGTACGATAAAACCATCTCCACGTCGATTGTGCTCAATGCGCTGAACGCGCTTGGCGTCAGCGCCGAAGCGTCCGGGCGTAACGATCTGGTGGTGAAAACCGCCGAAGGTGACCGCAAAGTCTCAGGATCGGCCTATCGCGAAACCAAAGATCGTGGCTTCCACCACGGCACCTTGCTGCTCAATGCCGACCTTAGCCGCCTGGCAAACTATCTCAATCCGGATAAAAAGAAACTGGCGGCGAAAGGCATTACCTCAGTGCGTTCCCGCGTGACCAACCTCACCGAGCTGCTGCCGGGGATCACCCATGAGCAGGTTTGCGAGGCCATAACCAAGGCCTTTTTCGCCCATTATGGCGAGCGTGTAGAAGCGGAAATCATCTCCCCGGACAAAACGCCAGACTTGCCAAACTTCGCCGAAACCTTTGCCCGTCAGAGTAGCTGGGAATGGAACTTCGGTCAGGCTCCGGCATTCTCGCATCTGCTGGATGAACGCTTTAGCTGGGGCGGCGTGGAACTGCATTTCGACGTTGAAAAAGGCCATATCACCCGCGCCCAGGTGTTTACCGACAGCCTCAACCCCGCGCCGCTGGAAGCCCTCGCCGGGCGACTGCAAGGCTGCCTGTACCGCGCGGATATGCTGCAACAAGAGTGCGAAGCGCTGTTGGTTGACTTCCCGGACCAGGAAAAAGAGCTACGGGAGTTGTCGACGTGGATAGCGGGGGCGGTAAGGTAACTCGCTGATTAAAATACCAAAGGAAGGGAATATGATCGATCTGGAAAACCAGGAGCGGGAGATTATCAATTTAATGTTAAGCCAGCGTATTTCCTGGCTAGCCGCCGTGCGTATCAGGCATAAATTATCGCTTGCTGAAGTAAGTAAAATGTTAGGTATCTCGATTAATTCTCTAAAATAGATCGAAAAGACGGAACGGTTTAGCTCAAACATCAAAAGCAAAATGGCAGAAATTTATGGTTGTCCACCAGAGTTGCTGATATGCCCTTCCTGGATGACGGCTGAACATAAATGAATAGATTCGTGAATAGATACTTGAATAGATTTTATTTTCTATCCATATGAAAAATAATAGTAAATCTATAAATCAGTTGCTATTGATGAATAGATACTAAAAAGCCGGAGCAGTCTCCCACTCCGGCTTCACACGACAATCGCCTTTCAGCGAAACACAATTACTCTTTATCGCCCAGCAGAACGGATTCCAGTGCGATTTTGATCATGTCGTTGAAGGTGGTCTGACGCTCAGCGGCAGTGGTCTGCTCGTGAGTGCGGATGTGGTCAGACACGGTACAGATGGTCAGGGCTTTCGCGCCAAATTCTGCAGCGACGCCGTAGATACCAGCCGCTTCCATTTCCACGCCGAGGATGCCGTATTTTTCCATCACGTCGAACATTTCGCCGTCCGGAGAGTAGAACAGGTCAGCGGAGAACAGGTTACCAACGCGAGCATCAATGCCCAGTGCTTTAGCCGCGTCTACCGCGTTACGCACCATGTCAAAGTCAGCGATAGCGGCAAAGTCATGATCTTTAAAACGGATGCGGTTAACTTTGGAATCGGTGCAGGCACCCATACCGATAACGACGTCGCGCAGTTTTACGTGCGGCAGAACTGCGCCACAGGAACCCACGCGGATAATTTTCTTCACGCCGAAATCGGTGATCAGTTCTTTGGTGTAGATGGAGCAGGACGGGATACCCATACCGTGACCCATTACGGAAATTTTGCGGCCTTTGTAAGTACCGGTGAAGCCCAGCATACCGCGAACGTTGTTCACTTCACGGGCATCTTCAAGGAAAGTTTCAGCAATATACTTCGCACGCAGCGGGTCGCCTGGCATCAAAACTACGTCAGCGAAATCGCCCATTTCTGCATTAATGTGTGGGGTAGCCATTGTTTTATCCTTATCAACATGTTTTCACCCTCTCCCTGTGGGAGAGGGCCGGGGTGAGGGCATCAAGCCGCACCCATTATCAGAACATGGCTTTGCCATATTCCATATCAGAAGTACCAAAATATTTTGCCAGAGTCTGGCCGATATCCGCGAAGGTTTCACGGTGACCCAGTGAACCCGGTTTTACTTTCGGGCCGTAAACCAGTACCGGAATGTGTTCACGCGTGTGGTCAGTACCGGTCCAGGTCGGATCACAACCGTGGTCAGCAGTGAGGATCAGGATGTCGTCATCGCGCAGCAAAGACATCAGCTCCGGCAGACGGCGGTCGAACAGCTCCAGACCCGCAGCATAACCGGCGACGTCGCGACGGTGGCCCCAGGAAGAGTCGAAGTCAACGAAGTTGGTGAAGACGATGGTGTTATCACCCGCTTCTTTCATCTCTTTGATGGTGGCGTCAAACAGCGCGTCCAGGCCAGTTGCTTTCACTTTCTTGGTGATACCGCAGTTGGCGTAGATGTCTGCAATTTTACCGACAGAAACCACCTGACCGTGTTTTTCATCAACCAGTTTCTGCAGCACGGTCGGTGCTGGCGGCTCAACAGCCAGGTCGTGACGGTTACCGGTACGCTGGAAGTTACCGGCTTTGTCACCGATAAACGGACGAGCGATAACACGACCGATGTTGTAGCCGCCGTTGGTCAGCTCTTCACGGGCGATTTCGCACAGTTCATAGAGTTTATCCAGACCGAAAGTTTCTTCATGGCAGGCAATCTGGAACACGGAGTCAGCGGAGGTATAGAAAATCGGCTTGCCGGTTTTCATGTGCTCTTCGCCCAGTTGATCCAGAATGACCGTACCGGAAGAGTGGCAGTTACCGAGGTAACCCGGCAGATTAGCGCGTTCGACCAGTTTATCCAGCAGCTCTTGCGGGAAGCTGTTTTCGTGATCGGAGAAATATCCCCACTCAAACAGAACCGGGACACCGGCGATTTCCCAGTGACCAGACGGGGTATCTTTACCGGATGACATTTCGTGCGCCCATGCGTACGCGCCGATAACTTCAGCGTTGCCGTCCATTCCCGCCGGAATGAAACCGGTAGAACCTTCGTGTGCTTTCGCCAGCCCCAGACGGGTCAGATTTGGCAGATTGAGCGGGCCTTTACGACCGTTATCAGCTTCGCCTTTGGCACAAGCTTCTGCGATATGACCCAGGGTGTCAGCCCCGACGTCACCAAAGCGTTCTGCATCTTCTGTAGCGCCGATGCCGAATGAGTCCAGCACCATAATAAATGCACGTTTCATATGTTCTCCGTACTCAGTGCTTCAAATTTAAATGATCAGATCAGTATACCGTTATTCGCTGATACGGCGATAGACAGTTGGTGTGCTTTCCGGTGCTTTATCGGCAAGTTTAATTGCCGCTTTCACCGCTTTCGCCGCTTCCTGCCAGCTGTTTTCGTCTTTCGCGTGGATAACCGCCAGCGGACGCTGACCGTCTACCTGGTCGCCCAAACGCGCCATATCAGTAAAGCCGACGCTGTAATCAATGGTGTCAGATGCCTGACGACGACCGCCGCCCATTGCAACCACTGCCATCCCCAGCGCGCGGGTATCCATTTCACTGACAAAACCTTCGGTATCAGCATAGACTGCTTTCGTCAGCATCGCTGTCGGCAGATACTTCGCGTAGTTCTCAACGAAGTCGGTTGGGCCTTTTTGTGCCGCTACCATACGACCAAAGACTTCTGCCGCTTTACCGTTGTCCAGCACCGCCTGCAATTTCGCGCGCGCTTCGGCGTCATCTTTCGCCAGTTTGCCGGAGATAAGCATCTCCACGCACAGCGCCATCGTGACATCAAACAGACGCGGGTTACGATACTCACCCGTCAGGAACTGCACCGCTTCACGAACTTCAACCGCGTTACCTGCACTGGAGGCCAGTACCTGATTCATGTCGGTGAGCAGCGCGGTGGTGCGCACGCCAGCGCCGTTAGCCACGCCAACAATCGCTTCGGCAAGGGCTTCAGAGAGTTCGTAGGTCGGCATAAACGCGCCGCTACCCACTTTCACGTCCATCACCAGCGCGTCCAGACCTTCCGCCAGTTTCTTCGCCAGGATCGAGGCAGTGATCAGCGGGATGGAGTCCACGGTTGCGGTAATATCGCGGGTCGCGTAGAAACGTTTATCTGCCGGAGCCAGTGAGCTGGTCTGGCCGATAATCGCCACGCCGACGTCTTTAATAATTTCGCGGAAACGGTTGTCATCCGGGAAAATGTCGAAGCCAGGGATGGATTCCAGTTTGTCGAGCGTACCGCCAGTATGACCGAGGCCGCGACCAGAGATCATCGGAATATAGCCGCCGCAGGCTGCGACCATCGGCCCCAACATCAGCGAAGTCACATCGCCGACGCCGCCGGTGGAGTGTTTATCAACAATCGGGCCATTCAGATGCAGGCTTTTCCAGTCGAGAACGGTTCCTGAATCTCGCATCGCCATGGTCAGCGAGACACGCTCAGGCATTGTCATATCGTGGAAGAAAATGGTCATCGCGAGGGCGGCAATCTGCCCTTCGGAGATAGTGTTGTCGCGAATGCCGTTGATAAAGAAACGAATTTCTTCATCGCTCAGCGCATGACCATCACGTTTTTTACGAATAATTTCTTGTGCGAGAAACAAGGTAACCTCCCGAGGAAAAGAGTATGAGGCGGCTTTTGCCGGATGCGTCTACGCCTTATCCGGCCTACGGGTAGATACGTCTCGTAGGCCTGATAAGCGCAGCGCATCAGGCGTAAAGCATCTTACTTAGTAGCTGCTGGCGCTCTTACCGTCACCGTGGCCCAGCGCTTTCAACAGGCTTGCCAGCAGGCTGGAAGCACCAAAGCGGTAGTGACGCGCATCTGCCCAGTCAGCACCGAACAGTTCATCTGCGATGGCGAGATATTTCTGCGCATCTTCCGCAGTACGCACGCCGCCCGCTGGTTTGAAACCAACGGTTTTTTCTACGCCCATATCACGGATCACTTCCATCATGATGCGCGCGCTTTCCGGCGTCGCGTTCACAGCCACTTTACCGGTAGAGGTTTTGATGAAGTCCGCACCCGCTTTGATGGAGATTTCAGACGCTTTACGGATCAGCGCTTCGTCTTTCAGTTCGCCGGTTTCGATGATCACTTTCAGCAGTACATTCGCTGCCGCGCAAGCCTCTTTACAGGCTTTCACCAGGTCAAAACCAACCTGCTCGTTACCCGCCATCAGCGCGCGGTACGGGAACACAACGTCAACTTCATCAGCACCGTAGGCGATTGCCGCACGGGTTTCTGCCAGCGCGATTTCGATGTCATCGTTACCGTGTGGGAAGTTGGTTACCGTAGCGATTCGGATTTCCGGGGTGCCCTGCTCTTTCAGCGTTTTGCGAGCAATCGGGATAAAGCGAGGATAGATACAGATAGCGGCGGTATTGCCGACCGGAGTTTTGGCCTGATGACACAGAGCAATTACTTTCTCGTCGGTGTCGTCGTCATTCAGGGTGGTCAGGTCCATCAATTTCAGTGCACGCAGGCTGCTTGCTTTCAGATCAGTCATTTCATTCTCCTGGCTTGTCGCCAATAAAATTCACCTTGCGAGTTTGTTAGTATTCTAACATCTACTCCGCAACACACTTCGATATACATCACAATTAAGGAAATCTACTTACAAGTTTGCATCACTGTAATGCGATCTGGTTCAAATAATTCACTTTCAAATGAATGCGTCAGTGGTGGCAAACGCATCAGGATCAAAGTGAACATCACGAAACTTCTTACAATGGCGCATCACCTTCGGCATAAAAGGAAAAGAAGATGCCCACTTCTCATGAAAATGCACTGCAACAACGTTGCCAGCAAATTGTCACCAGCCCAGTGCTTAGCCCGGAGCAGAAGCGCCATTTTCTGGCTCTGGAAGCAGAAAACAATCTGCCTTATCCGCAGCTTCCTGCCGAAGCCCGCCGCGCGCTGGATGAGGGTGTAATCTGCGATATGTTTGAAGGTCATGCGCCGTACAAACCGCGCTATGTCTTACCCGATTACGCCCGTTTTCTGGCGAACGGTTCCAAATGGCTGGAGCTGGAAGGCGCGAAAGATCTTGATGACGCACTCTCTCTGCTGACCATTCTTTACCACCACGTACCGTCGGTCACATCGATGCCGGTCTACCTGGGGCAACTGGATGCGTTGTTGCAACCGTATGTTAGAATTCTAACACAAGACGAGATCGATGTTCGAATAAAACGTTTCTGGCGTTACCTCGACAGAACCCTGCCAGACGCCTTTATGCACGCCAATATCGGCCCATCTGATTCGCCCATTACCCGCGCGATCTTACGTGCAGACGCAGAGTTGAAGCAGGTTTCACCGAACCTGACCTTTATCTACGATCCTGAAATCACCCCTGATGACCTACTGCTGGAAGTGGCGAAGAACATCTGTGAATGTAGCAAACCGCACATCGCCAACGGTCCGGTGCATGATAAAATTTTCACAAAAGGGGGCTACGGGATTGTGAGCTGTTACAACTCACTGCCGCTGGCGGGTGGTGGCAGCACGCTGGTACGCCTTAACCTGAAAGCCATTGCCGAGCGCAGCGAATCGCTGGATGACTTCTTTACGCGCACTCTACCGCACTACTGCCAGCAGCAGATCGCCATCATCGATGCGCGGTGTGAATTCCTCTATCAACAATCACACTTCTTTGAGAATAGCTTCCTGGTGAAAGAAGGGCTGATTAACCCTGAACGTTTTGTGCCAATGTTTGGCATGTATGGGCTGGCGGAAGCGGTTAACTTGCTGTGTAAGAAAGAAGGGATTGCCGCGCGCTACGGTAAAGAAGCCGCCGCAAATGAAGTGGGTTATCGCATCAGCGCGCAACTGGCGGAGTTTGTCGCCAATACCCCCGTGAAATATGGCTGGCAAAAACGCGCCATGTTACACGCACAGTCGGGGATCAGTTCCGATATCGGCACCACGCCGGGCGCGCGTTTGCCGTATGGCGATGAGCCAGATCCGATCACCCATCTGCAAACTGTCGCCCCGCATCATGCTTATTATTATTCCGGCATCAGCGACATTCTGACGCTCGACGAAACCATCAAACGTAACCCGCAGGCGCTGGTACAGCTTTGCCTCGGTGCCTTTAAAGCCGGAATGCGTGAATTTACTGCCAATGTCAGCGGTAACGATCTGGTTCGCGTTACCGGTTATATGGTGCGTTTGTCGGACTTAGAAAAATATCGCGCCGAAGGTTCACGCACCAACACCACCTGGCTGGGCGAAGAAGCCGCACGCAACACTCGTATTCTGGAACGCCAGCCGCGCGTGATAAGCCATGAACAGCAGATGCGCTTTAGTCAGTAAGATTATCCCCTTCTCCTGCGTTGACGGGCCAGGCAGTCGTCTGGCTCTGTTTTTGCAGGGCTGCAATCTGCGCTGCAAAAACTGTCACAATCCGTGGACGATGGGACGTTGCAATGACTGTGGGGAGTGCGTGCCACAGTGTCCGCATCAGGCGTTGCAGATTGTTGACGGCAAAGTGGTGTGGAACGCTGTGGTTTGCGAGCAGTGTGATACCTGCCTGAAGAGGTGTCCGCAACATGCCACGCCAATGGCGCAATCCATGAGCGTGGATGAGGTGCTTAGCCATATCCGCAAAGCGGTGCTGTTTATTGAAGGGATAACGGTAAGCGGCGGCGAAGCCACGACCCAACTGCCGTTTGTAGTGGCGCTATTTACAGCCATCAAAAACGATCCGCAACTGCGCCACCTCACCTGCCTCGTGGACAGTAACGGTATGTTGAGCGAAACCGGCTGGGAAAAATTACTCCCGGTGTGCGACGGCGCGATGCTCGATCTCAAAGCGTGGGGGAGCGAATGTCATCAGCAATTAACCGGACGCGATAATCAGCAGATTAAGCGCAGCATCTGTTTGCTGGCAGAGCGCGGTAAGCTGGCGGAACTGCGTTTGCTGGTAATTCCAGACCAGGTGGATTATTTGCATCACATCGATGAGCTGGCGACGTTTATCAAGAGACTTGGCGATGTTCCGGTTCGCCTGAATGCGTTTCATGCCCACGGCGTGTATGGCGAGGCGCAAAGCTGGGCGAGCGCCACGCCGGAAGACGTTGAGCCGTTGGCTGATGCGTTAAAGGTGCGCGGGGTGAGCCGGTTGATATTTCCGGCGCTCTATTTGTGACATGCCGGATACGGCCTACGGTTCGGCACAAACCTGTAGGCATGATAAGACGCGACAAGCGTCGCATCAGGCATTATGCGCCGACTGCCGGATGCTGCCTACGAAGGGTAAACTACCCACTAACGCTAAACAACGCATACGTATTATTAAGCAACACTTCGGCAATCTCATCTTCTGGTTCCGGGCGCAACTCGCAAAGCACGTCAAACACCCGCACAGCCTGTTCCGGTCGGTTAGGCTGCCCCTGAAAGCCGTTGAGCGGCATATCCGGCGCGTCGGTTTCCAGCAACAACGATGCCAGCGGTAATTTTGCGATGACATCGCGGGTTTTACTGGCGCGTGGATAGGTGATAGTACCGCCTACGCCGATTTTGTAGCCCAGCTGTACAAACCGCTCGGCCTGTTGCAGGCTGCCGGAAAAACCGTGAACCACGCCAGTGCACGGTAAATCGTGACGTTTAAGATACATCGCCAGTTTGTCGTGTGTACGCCGGGAATGAAGGATCACCGGCAGATCGTAGCGTTTCGCCAGTTTCAGCTGTTCGTCGAGTAACCACTGCTGCCTCTCAAATTGCGGATCGTCGCCGAAGAGATCCAGACCGATCTCCCCCACCGCCACCACCTTCGCCGGACGCCTTTCCAGCGCCTGCTGTAGCTGATCAAGAGACACATCGCTATGTTTTTCCAACATCCCCGGATGCAACCCCAATGCGGCATACAGCGGTTGATATTTTTCCGCTAACGCCTGCACGCGGGCAAAATTTTCCGCCTCTGTCGCCGGAACAATGATCTTGCCTACGCCCGCTTGTGCCGCGCGTTGCAGGCTGGCCTCTTCATCGCCACTAAACGGCGGGAAATCAAAATGGCAGTGGGTATCGATAAAACGGCAAATCAAGCCAGATCCTCATTGTTAAATGTCGGGTCGTTCGCCTGCGGAGCATCGCTCACTTCGGCAACCAGCGTATCGTTGGCGACTGGCGCAGGCGGAATAACGATCGATTCCGGCGTCACCACTGGCACCAGATGGCGGGTAAGCGGCGCTTTTTCAGTTAATAGCTTGCCAACCGTGGCGAGGAAATAACGACCGCATAAACGCCCAAGTTTATAGTCTTCACGCAGCGCCGGAATCCGACTGCCAAGCGCGATACTATGTAATGGCTTCGGTGGATAAATTTCGAATATCCGCAGCTTGCCCGGTGGTTTCTCAATAAATTGCTGAATGTCACGATAGCTGGTTTCATGATGCTGCACCAGATTGACCAGCGGCTGCAGGCTACTGTCACCCAGCCAGCGTTCCATGCGTTTGAACCACTGCGGCGTGTAGTACATTTGTGACGGCACAGTGCGGATGACGACCAACGTTTTAGCGCCCTGCCTTGCCGCCTCTTTAACCGGAATCGCATCACTGATCCCGCCATCCAGGTAGTTAATGCCTTCCAGCGACACGCCGCTACGATAAAAGCCAGGTATCGCACTGGAGGCGCGAATCACATCCAGCCAGTTTTGTTTGGTTGGTAAAAAGTAATTAGGCGCGTAGTCATCCTGACGACAGGCGCACATATAAAACGATTTGCCGCTGTCAAACAACCGCGCGGCGGTATCCATTTGCAACGGCATCTGGCTTGCGGTGGCCTCCACCAGCCAGTCGAGATCGATAAGATTTCCTCCACGGACAAAGCGCAATGGATCGAAAAATTCGCGTTTTGTGGTATAGCGCATGATGACTTTGCGCGCGTAACCGGGCTGATTGCAGATAAACGCCGAGAGGTTCTGCGCCCCGGCAGATGTGCCGAGATAAAGATCGAAAGGATTAAACTGCGCGCGCATAAACTCATCCAGCACGCCAGCCGTGAAAATTCCACGCTGTCCGCCGCCTTCGCACACCAGAGCTATTCGTCCAGGCTGGAACGGCCTTAGCGACAACGGCGCAATATTACCAAGCGTTACAGGTATTCGCTGCCCCACCTCTGCCTTCCTGTTTTTGTTGTGAAAGAATGACAAAGTAACGCAATTTATTATTCGCTAAAACCGCAAAAGCCAGTCCGCTGGACTGGCTTTGGATAAAATTTTCTTAATGGTCTGAAATCTAGGGTCGTTTTCGGCCCATGAACAAACTCACCAGGAACAGAATAATCCCGACGACAAAGACAATTTTAGCTGCGCCTGCAGCGGTACCGGCCAGACCACCAAACCCAAGTGCGGCGGCGATTAACGCGATAACCAGAAATATGATGCCCCAACGAAACATAAGCGTCTCCTTTACCATAGTTAATGTCACCGCTTGATATGAGCGTGAAAATCACTCAATGCGATATTTTTAGTGTGGTGCACATCGCGCCTCCCGACAAAGTTCGGGAGGACGAATTACGACGAATTACTTAGTTTTCAGATCATTTTTAACGCTTTTCACACCATCTACCGCTTTGGCGATACTTTCAGCACGGTCGCTCTGTGCCTGGGAATCGACGGTACCGGAGAGCTGAACCACGCCGTCGGTGGTTTCAACTTTCACATGACGGGAAGGGACGATATCGTCCGCCAGCAGTTTGGCTTTGATTTCACTGGTGGTGGCGGTGTCACCCGCGTAGCCCTTCACCGAGCCTTCTTTAGCGTCGCGAACGTGCAGTTTGTCGCTGACAGAGGTCACCCCTTCAACGCCTTTCGCCACTTTCACTGCCTCTTCGGCCTGAGCCTGGCTTTCAACGAAACCGCTCAGGGTCACGACTTTTTGATCGGTTTTGACAGAGATATCGGTGCTCTTGATGTTGTCATGATCCACCAGCGCCGCCTTCACTTTCGCGGTGATGGCGCTGTCATCCATGAAATTACCGACTTTATTCATAGAGCTATCGACTTTTTGCCCTGCGCTTTCATTGGTAGTCTGTGCATTGTTTTCCGCGTAGGCAGAGCCGGTCGCGACGGCAGAGGTCAACATTACAGCCAGCAGAGTTTTCGAAATCTTCAGTCTTGTCATAGTCATCGATTTATTCCTGTATGTTTGCTCGTAATTTGAGCCTGGCAACACGAGGTTGCATTGCTGAATAGGGAGAGACTTCACCCTCTACAGAAGTCAATGGTCGCCATCACAAAAGCGATGGGTGATGAATAACGACCATTACAGCCTCTGAATCAGTTATTAATATCGGTAGAATGACAATCGACGGCTTTAGATACTGATATCTACGCATTGAACGGTATTTAACGCCGTCAGAAATGTCATTACTTTGTTAAATATAGATCACAATTTTGAAACCGCTCGGGATATCAGCGAAAACATAAGCAAAAGTGAATGTTTTAAGAACATTCCGTAAGCGGCTAATAAGGAAGGGAAATTGACAGGGCGCAGCGGCTACCGCGCCCTGGAGGCAAGAATTAATGCTCGCGGGTCTGGTGGAACTGAACGTCGGGATAACGTTCCTGCGCTAGGCGCAGGTTGACCATGCTGGTAGCGATGTAAGCGAGGTTATCGCCGCCATCAAGCGCCAGTTGGCTTTCGTTCTTACGCTTGAACTCTTCGAATTTCTTCGCGTCCGCACATTCTACCCAGCGGGCAGTGGCAACGTTGACTGATTCATATACTGCTTCAACGTTGTATTCGCTCTTCAGGCGCGATACCACCACATCAAACTGCAGCACACCAACAGCACCAACGATCAAATCGTTGTTGGAGATCGGACGGAACACCTGCACCGCGCCCTCTTCGGAAAGCTGTACCAGCCCTTTGAGCAGCTGTTTTTGCTTCAGCGGATCTTTCAGGCGGATACGACGGAACAGTTCTGGTGCGAAGTTCGGAATACCGGTGAACTTCATCATCTCACCCTGGGTAAAGGTGTCGCCGATCTGAATAGTGCCGTGGTTGTGCAGGCCGAGGATATCGCCCGGATACGCTTCTTCAACGTGCGAACGGTCGCCCGCCATAAAGGTCAGCGCGTCGGAGATAACCACATCTTTCGCAGTACGCACCTGGCGCAGCTTCATGCCTTTTTCATATTTACCGGATACTACGCGCATAAACGCCACGCGGTCGCGGTGTTTCGGGTCCATGTTGGCCTGAATTTTAAATACGAAGCCGGTAAATTTGTCTTCGCTCGCCTCTACGGTACGGGTATCAGTCTGACGCGGCATCGGCGCAGGAGCCCACTCCACCAGGCCATCCAGCATATGATCAACGCCGAAGTTACCCAGCGCAGTACCGAAGAATACCGGAGTGATTTCGCCCGCAAGGAACAATTCTTTGTCGAACTCGTTAGACGCGCCTTTCACCAGTTCCAGTTCGTCACGTAGCTGCTGTGCCAGATCTTCACCAACCGCAGCGTCGAGATCCGGGTTATTCAGCCCTTTAACAATACGGACTTCCTGAATCGTGTGGCCTTTACCGCTCTGATAGAGATAGGTTTCGTCTTTATAAAGGTGGTAAACGCCTTTAAACAGCTTGCCGCAGCCAATCGGCCAGGTGATCGGTGCGCAGCCGATTTTCAGCTCGTTCTCAACTTCATCGAGCAGTTCCATCGGGTCGCGGATATCACGGTCAAGTTTGTTCATAAAGGTGAGGATCGGCGTGTCGCGCAGACGGGTAACTTCCATCAGCTTACGGGTACGATCTTCAACACCTTTTGCAGCGTCGATAACCATCAGGCAGCAGTCCACCGCCGTCAGGGTACGATAGGTATCTTCCGAGAAGTCTTCGTGCCCCGGGGTGTCGAGCAGGTTAACCAGGCAATCGTGATACGGAAACTGCATCACAGACGTAGTAATGGAGATCCCACGCTGCTTTTCCATCTCCATCCAGTCCGACTTAGCGTGCTGGTTGGAACCACGGCCTTTTACTGTACCGGCGGTCTGAATGGCCTGTCCGAACAGCAGCACCTTCTCGGTGATGGTAGTCTTACCGGCATCCGGGTGAGAAATAATGGCAAAAGTGCGGCGCTTCGCCACCTCTTGCAAATAAGGAGACAACGTCATAATTCTTTCTTCTTGAGTAAGCGGCATCGCGCCGCGCTTGTTGAAAACGAAAAATTGCGGCTATTTTACCCATCAACGGGGGGGAGGCAATCAGTGTTTACACAGGAGCTGCTCCAGTTCGTGCAACGAAGAAACGGTCCAGGTGGGCGCGATGCCTTCTGGTTGCTCGCGATGGTGCGCATTCAGCCAGCAGGTCGCAAGCCCGGCGTTGATGCCACCGAGAATATCGGACTCGGCAGTGTCGCCAACCATCAGCACGCGTGAACGGTCAGGATTGCCCGCCTGTTCCAGCGCATAATCGAAAATTTTCTTATTCGGTTTGGCAACGCCAACTTCTTCGGAAATCACCAGCAAATCGAAGTAATCACGCAGGCCCGTGCGTTCCAGACGCACTTGCTGCAAGGCGCTAAAGCCGTTGGTGATGATGCCGATTTTGGCGTTGCCACGAATGGCGTTAAGCAGAGAAACCGCGCCCGGCAGCGGCGTGCAGATTTCCGCCATCGCATTAATAAAGGCATCGTTAAGCAAGCCTGCTTCAACTTTCAGCCGTTCGGCCCAGCTCTCAAAACGCCCGTGCTGAAGCTGTAATGAAGTGATCGCGCCGTTTTGATAATCCACCCACAGTGGCTTGTTAACGGCCTGATAGTCCTGAAAATCTTCAGCGGTAAAGGTGACGCTGTAATCAAGAAACATCCGCTGCAGGCCGGTGAATGAGTCAAAGGTAAACAGCGTTTCATCGGCATCAAAGAAAATCCAGTCCCACTTCATTATTCCACCTTGTCTTACATACTGATTGGCAACGCCATGATGATGGCGTCTTCGCGACCGTCCGTGGTGGGGTAGTAATTGCGGCGAATCGTCGCCTCGTTAAAGCCTAAACTTTCGTACAGGGCAATGGCGGCAGCGTTTGAAGCACGGACTTCCAGCCATAGTGTCGCCACGCCGCGTTTTTCCAGTTCGTCGATCAGATGTTCCAGCAGCGCCCTTCCCAATCCCTGACGCTGATAGTCAGGATCGACCGCAATATTGAACAATGTAGCTTCATCCAGCACCACTTGCGTAATCGCAAACGCCGCCATTTTGCCGTTTTGCGTTAACTGAAAGTTGAGATAACGCTCGCCCTGGTTGCTGGCAAAGGTTTTTTCACTCCACGGAAAGGCGTGGGCGCGTTGTTCAATGTGGTAAGCCGCCGGTAAATCAGTCGTTTCGAGGGAAGAAATCGTGTTCATATGTGCAAATTTGTTGCCATAACGCGGCGCGTGCCGTTGGGTTTGCCCGTAAATCGGTGAGCGCCGGTGATGCCACCTGAGCGCCTTCCAGTGATAGCGGTTCGTCAGTACCCAACCGCCAGCTGTTGCAGCGACTGCCTTGCGGCAGCATCGCGATTTTTTCTGGCGTCAGTTGCAGCACCTGGTCGGGGCTGACGGTTAATGCGCGCAGAACATCGCTCACTAAAGGATCAGTCAGGGCGGGAAGATCGTTTGCCACCATCACCAGACGGACGTGTGCCGGGATCGCAATGGCAATCTCCCCCTGCAACGCGCCAGGGCGACGCAGCGACCACTGGGTAATGCCCAGTTGCTGTAACTGCCAGTCTCGTCGGGATGTCATAGCGAATCGCTCCTGTTGTCAGGGGCGCAAATATAGCAAATTCGTCGATACCGCGCCAACATATGGCTATAATCGCCGCCAGTATCAATTGAGGAGCATTCCATGTCTGCATTTACCCCGGCAAGTGAAGTCTTGCTGCGTCACAGTGATGATTTCGAACAAAGCCGTATTCTGTTTGCCGGAGACTTACAGGATGACCTGCCCGCGCGTTTAGATACCGCGGCCAGCCGTGCTCATACCCAGCAATTCCACCACTGGCAGGTATTAAGCCGCCAGATGGGGGATAACGCCCGTTTCAGTCTGGTCGCCACGGCGGATGACGTCGCAGATTGCGATACGCTGATTTACTACTGGCCGAAGAACAAACCGGAAGCCCAGTTCCAGTTGATGAATTTACTTTCTCTGCTGCCGGTGGGGACGGATATTTTTGTCGTTGGCGAGAACCGCAGCGGCGTGCGCAGCGCCGAGCAGATGCTGGCAGATTATGCGCCGTTGAATAAAGTCGACAGCGCTCGTCGCTGTGGCCTCTATTTTGGTCGTCTGGAAAAACAGCCGGTATTTGATGCCGATAAATTCTGGGGCGAATACAGCGTCGATGGCCTGACGGTCAAAACGCTGCCTGGCGTGTTTAGCCGCGACGGTCTGGATGTCGGTAGCCAGTTGCTGCTCTCGACGTTAACTCCGCACACGAAAGGTAAAGTGCTGGATGTCGGCTGTGGCGCGGGGGTGCTTTCAGTTGCCTTTGCGCGCCATTCGCCGAAAATTCGTCTCACCTTGTGCGATGTCTCTGCGCCAGCGGTAGAAGCCAGCCGCGCAACACTTGCGGCCAACTGTGTTGAAGGTGAAGTCTTTGCCAGCAACGTCTTTTCCGAGGTGAAAGGTCGTTTTGATATGATCATCTCCAACCCGCCGTTCCACGATGGGATGCAAACCAGCCTGGATGCGGCGCAAACGCTGATTCGCGGCGCGGTGCGTCATCTTAATAGCGGCGGCGAGCTGCGAATTGTAGCGAACGCCTTCCTGCCTTACCCGGACGTGCTGGATGAGACATTTGGCTTCCATGAAGTGATTGCGCAAACCGGGCGTTTCAAGGTGTATCGCGCCATTATGACCCGCCAGGCGAAGAAAGGTTAATTATCTCGCCGAATACCGTGTCGGATGCGGCGTGAACGCCTTATCCGACCTACAAAACCTGCACGTTAGCCCTTCGTAGGCCAGATAAGACGCGCCAGCGTCGCATCTGGCATCTGCCCCCGCATGCCTACCAAACCTGCACGCTAGTTTCCTGATGGACATTTTTCCAGCAATTACACCTCCGGCGATAATTAACTATTGACGAAAAGCTGAAAACCACTAGAATGCGCCTCCGTGGTAGCAATTCTTTTTAAGAATTGATGGTATGCGAAGGTGGCGGAATTGGTAGACGCGCTAGCTTCAGGTGTTAGTGTCCTTACGGACGTGGGGGTTCAAGTCCCCCCCCTCGCACCAAAAACCACGTTGATATTACTCGCACTGGGCGAAGGTGGCGGAATTGGTAGACGCGCTAGCTTCAGGTGTTAGTGTTCTTACGGACGTGGGGGTTCAAGTCCCCCCCCTCGCACCAAACGAGGCGATATCAAAAAAAGTAAGATGACTGTGCGAAGGTGGCGGAATTGGTAGACGCGCTAGCTTCAGGTGTTAGTGTCCTTACGGACGTGGGGGTTCAAGTCCCCCCCCTCGCACCAATTATCTTTACTTCCTTTCTTGTTTCTTCCTTGATTTTTCATCCCTGATTCAAATTCATTATCATCAGCATGATGCCAGCAATAAGCGCCAGGCACGATGGTAGCAAAACGTAATGCCGTAACTGTTTGTGATACAGCATCACCGGCGTCAATACTAATCCCATCAGAATGACAATCCGCCATTGATCAGGCGATAAATCCGCATACATCAGCCCTGCAATCAGCAATCCTGGCAGCAACACTCCCCAGCCACTGCCCAGCGTACGTTGCAACATGGTTTCATCTCTTTCATTGATAATGATAACCAATATCATATGATAATTTTTATCATTTGCAAGCCAGAGAAATCCCTTGCTATCGGATAAACCTATCGCTAGGATTAGCAATCATTATCATTTAGATTACTATCCCGATTATGGCCTATCGTTCCGCACCGCTCTATGAAGATGTTATCTGGCGAACGCATCTCCAGCCACAGGATGCTGGGCTTGCACAAGCCGTACGTGCGACGATCGCCGAACATCGTGAACATTTGCTGGAGTTTATCCGCCTGGATGAACCCGCTCCGCTTAACGCCATGACGCTGGCGCAATGGTCATCACCGAATGCGCTAAGTTCTCTACTCGCGGTCTATTCCGATCATATCTATCGCAACCAACCAACGATGATCCGCGAGAACAAACCGCTGATCTCACTATGGGCACAATGGTATATCGGCCTGATGGTGCCACCATTAATGCTGGCGCTACTGACGCAGGAAAAGGCATTAGATGTGTCGCCGGAACATTTCCATGCTGAGTTTCACGAAACCGGCCGTGCCGCCTGTTTCTGGGTCGATGTGTGTGAAGATAAAAACGCAACACCACATTCGCCGCAGCAGCGAATGGAAAGGTTAATCAGCCAGGCGCTGGTTCCGGTTGTGCAGGCACTAGAAGCGACCGGAGAGATCAACGGCAAACTTATCTGGAGTAATACCGGTTATTTGATCAACTGGTATCTTACTGAGATGAAGCAACTGCTCGGCGAGGCGACGGTTGAATCGCTGCGCCATGCCCTCTTTTTTGAGAAAACGCTTACTACCGGTGAAGATAATCCACTCTGGCGTACCGTGGTGCTACGCGACGGCCTGCTGGTGCGCCGGACCTGCTGCCAGCGTTATCGCTTACCGGATGTGCAGCAATGTGGCGATTGTACGCTGAAATGAAAGCACTGCCGGGGAAGTAAACCCGGCATCATGCGGATTAATAGGGATGCAACACATTACTTGCTTCGCAATGCCGCATACATAACAGAATATCTGCGGCCTCCAACAACCCTGCATCAGAACTGACGCCCAGTTTCGACATCACATTAAATTTATGTGCACGGATCGTTTTGATATTGCGTTTAAGCTGCTCGGCAATTTGTGTCATTGAGTAGCCACGCGACATAAAGCGCAATATTTCTCTCTCCGTCGGGCTTAGCGTCCGGCTTTGGTTAATGTACCACTGATTGTTCAGTCGGTCGGTCGCCTGACGTACACCATTTAATGACAAAAAGAGTTCCTGATGAAAAATCTCCAGCGTTGACGCTTTACTTAATACACCGTCCAGCGGTGATGGCGACAATGAACCAATCAGCCGAGCTTCAATATCATCATCCGCAATAACTAAACGCCGGGTACGCGGAAACTTAATCGCCAGTTCAGTCAGGCAAGATAATCCCTCTCTGCGCTCACTTCTCATGGCAGAAAAAGAAAAAATGACCGCCGCAAATGAGATCCGCGACATGGCATCCTGAAATGACTCCTGACTGGTATAGGTATGGAGCTTATAAGGGTTACCCGCAAACTTTCTGAATAAACTCTCAATACCGATACTGCTCATGACGCATTTTTCTATGAGTGCGACATTTCTCTTCTTAATTCGGCTGTGTTCCATTCTGCGGCATCTCCATAAACAGAAGGCAAGTTAAGTTCTCTTGCACCCTGCGCGCTATTTATCCATGCATACATTTCAGCGTTGCTGTGAATTGCCAGTCGACGCATCGCACTGTTTTTTTGGGCGCTGATAGTTTTATTACTTTTCTTAAGCAACGAAGCTATCTGGTTGATGCCCCATCCTTTACCTAATAGCCGCAGTACCTTGCGCTCTGAAAGAGTGAGAATGACGGAGCGATAGCTAAAATCATGAGTTTCATTCATTGCCGGAGAGGTCAGCATGGCGCTGATACGCTCTGCGTGCGTATTGCCGGAACGTACGGTCTTGACCAGATTCTCAATGGGTTCAACATCAGACAATAACGTCGCCGTAGGGCACATGAGCAATTCTACTGCCTGGGAATACCAGGAGCGTGACACCATGAAAACCCAGTGAATTTCCCGATATTGTGAGATTAAAGAATAATAATGTTCACAAACAGAACGAGGATCTTCACTTTCACCGGCTAAATCAGCAATGACTAATCCGGAACGACGTAATTGTAATAAGGTAAGGTCCTCCGCAGAGGCGCTGGATATTATTTCATATTCAGGGAAGTGAGTCCTCATGACCTCTTTTAACCCTGCTTGCATAACAGGTATTTTACTGATAACAATTCCATTTTTGCAGCATCCTGGCAACATATTTCCTCCACATCCACTGTCTAAAAATCATGATGGTTTATTCAGGATATTCATTCCTTAAATGTTTCCAGCAAATTAATAGATTAAGCGAATAAATTATCCTTAGCATTCACTTTCATATCAGCATACTCCTGCTGCACAACAACTCCACTGCATGTGTCAGAAGGTTAGCATCAAATGATAACCTGGTGAAATAGCCTGGAGACATTTAAAATATCTACATTAAGTTGTTAGGAATACTTAATGAAAAACAGAAATCACATTCATTTAATTTATAATTAAATGATATCCCTTCCCGCAGAATGAAAAATCACACAACCAATATTTATTCAATGAAATCTGATGGTTTTAACTTGTTAACATTAAAAAACGTGCCCGGTTATCTATTATCCTGATTCGTAAAGGCCAAACAATAAATTCATTATAGTGATAATATTCATGTGATAGTTTGTTTGCGGCGAGAGATAATTCGCTTTTTATCACCGAGCTTGTCCCGATAACCAGGATTAATCAGCGCAATTTTGATCTTAACCTACCGCAAAACAACCGTGCTTCATGATACAAATGGATTCTCATTATCTGAACAATACGCAGCACGTCTATGACAAAGGGCGAGTTATGCAAACTGAGCAACAGCGAGCCGTAACACGGCTTTGTATCCAGTGTGGATTATTTCTTTTGCAACATGGTGCGGAAAGCGCGTTGGTTGATGAGCTTTCCTCACGACTGGGTCGGGCGTTGGGGATGGACAGCGTCGAAAGTTCTATCTCTTCGAACGCCATAGTGCTGACAACCATTAAAGATGGGCAATGCCTGACATCGACACGTAAAAATCACGATCGCGGCATTAATATGCATGTGGTGACTGAAGTCCAGCACATTGTGATTCTGGCGGAGCACCATCTGCTGGATTACAAAGGCGTAGAGAAACGATTTAGCCAAATTCAGCCATTACGTTACCCAAGATGGCTGGTAGCCTTAATGGTTGGCCTTTCTTGTGCCTGTTTCTGTAAACTCAATAAAGGTGGCTGGGATGGTGCCGTCATCACCTTCTTTGCCAGTACGGCCGCGATGTATATCCGCCAGCTGCTGGCACAACGTCATCTTCATCCACAAATCAACTTTTGCCTTACCGCTTTCGCCGCCACCACCATTTCCGGATTGCTTTTGCAACTTCCCACTTTCAGCAATACACCCACTATCGCGATGGCCGCCAGCGTTCTGCTGCTGGTGCCGGGATTTCCGTTGATTAATGCCGTCGCCGATATGTTTAAAGGCCACATCAATACCGGACTGGCACGCTGGGCGATCGCCAGTCTGCTGACACTGGCTACCTGCGTCGGCGTAGTGATGGCACTGACGATTTGGGGGCTACGCGGATGGGTGTGATCGAATTTCTGTTAGCGTTGGCGCAGGATATGATCCTCGCCGCCATTCCTGCGGTCGGCTTTGCGATGGTGTTCAACGTTCCCGTTCGGGCGTTACGCTGGTGTGCGCTGCTTGGCGCGATTGGTCATGGTTCACGAATGATCTTAATGACCAGCGGGCTGAATATTGAGTGGTCAACTTTTATGGCTTCTATGCTGGTCGGCACCATTGGTATTCAATGGTCGCGCTGGTATCTGGCGCATCCGAAAGTGTTTACCGTGGCGGCCGTTATCCCTATGTTCCCGGGCATATCGGCTTATACCGCAATGATTTCGGCGGTAAAAATCAGCCAGTTAGGTTACAGCGAACCGTTGATGATTACCCTGTTAACCAACTTTCTTACAGCTTCATCGATTGTTGGTGCGTTATCCATCGGTCTTTCCATTCCTGGATTATGGTTGTACCGCAAGCGCCCTCGCGTATAAAATTGCCTCGCTTAAGCACACGGATGAGAGACAGCCTCCTCTCCTCCGTGTGTTACTATAAAAGTTATCTCCCTTCTCGTTCATCGTTCCATATTTGAGAAACAGTATGTCTTCCAGAGTTTTGACCCCGGACGTCGTTGGTATTGACGCCCTGGTACACGATCACCAAACCGTTCTGGCAAAAGCTGAAGGCGGTGTGGTTGCCGTATTTGCTAACAATGCCCCGGCGTTTTATGCCGTCACGCCTGCACGCCTGGCTGAACTGCTGGCGCTGGAAGAAAAGCTGGCGCGTCCGGGAAGCGATGTCGCTCTGGACGATCAACTCTATCAGGAACCGCAAGCCGCTCCCGTTGCTGTCCCCATGGGGAAATTCGCCATGTATCCGGACTGGCAACCCGATGCCGACTTTATCCGCCTGGCGGCGCTATGGGGCGTGGCGCTAAGAGAGCCGGTGACCACCGAAGAACTGGCCTCATTCATTGCCTACTGGCAGGCGGAAGGTAAAGTCTTTCACCATGTGCAGTGGCAACAAAAACTGGCGCGCAGCCTGCAAATCGGTCGTGCCAGCAACGGCGGACTGCCGAAACGAGATGTGAATACGGTCAGCGAACCTGACAGCCAAATTCCACCAGGATTCAGAGGGTAACGATGAAAAACGTTGGCGACCTGATGCAACGCCTGCAAAAAATGATGCCTGCCCATATCAAACCTGCATTCAAAACGGGTGAAGAGCTACTGGCCTGGCAGAAAGAACAAGGAGCGATCCGCTCCGCCGCTCTCGAACGTGAAAATCGGGCGATGAAAATGCAGCGCACCTTTAACCGCTCCGGTATTCGGCCACTGCATCAGAACTGCTCCTTTGAGAACTATCGCGTTGAGTGTGAAGGGCAGATGAATGCGTTAAGCAAAGCGCGCCAGTACGTCGAAGAGTTTGACGGCAACATCGCCAGCTTCATCTTTTCTGGTAAGCCAGGAACCGGCAAAAACCATCTGGCGGCGGCAATCTGCAACGAGCTGCTGCTACGCGGTAAATCCGTATTGATCATCACCGTGGCCGATATTATGTCGGCGATGAAAGATACCTTCAGGAATAGCGGTACCAGTGAAGAACAACTGCTTAACGATCTGAGCAACGTTGATCTGCTGGTGATCGATGAGATCGGCGTGCAGACCGAATCGAAATACGAAAAAGTGATCATCAACCAGATCGTCGATCGCCGCTCTTCTTCCAAACGCCCAACCGGGATGCTGACCAACAGTAATATGGAAGAGATGACCAAGTTGCTGGGCGAACGCGTGATGGACCGTATGCGCCTGGGTAACAGTTTGTGGGTGATCTTCAACTGGGATAGCTACCGTAGCCGGGTAACAGGTAAAGAGTATTAATCCCCGTTTCTGGCGGTATACTGCGACACAATTCCACCTTGAGTAATGATGATGAAAACTGTTAAACATCTTCTGTGCTGTGCCATTGCCGCCAGCGCATTAATTTCCACCGGGGTGCATGCTGCGTCCTGGAAAGATGCGCTCTCCAGCGCCGCCAGCGAACTTGGCAACCAAAACAGCACGACACAGGAAGGCGGTTGGTCGCTCGCGTCATTAACTAACTTGCTTAGCAGCGGGAACCAGGCCTTAAGCGCAGATAACATGAACAACGCCGCAGGCATTCTGCAATACTGCGCGAAGCAAAAGCTGGCGTCGGTAACCGATGCCGAAAACATCAAGAACCAGGTGCTGGAAAAGCTGGGCCTGAACAGTGAAGAGCAAAAAGAAGACACCAACTATCTGGATGGCATTCAGGGTTTGCTGAAAACCAAAGATGGTCAGCAACTCAATCTGGATAACATCGGAACGACTCCGCTGGCAGAAAAGGTGAAAACCAAAGCCTGCGATCTGGTGTTAAAGCAGGGGCTGAACTTCATTTCCTGAACCGCGAAACGCCGCGTTTTAGCTGTTACCCGGCTGACGCGGCTCTCTCCTGCCCTTTTCCCTGCTCCTGGACGGTTTTCCCCCTGTTACACGGGAAGCGACCGCGATCAAAAAAGTCTGTTTATAAACTAATTCCTAACAACATCGCATTTTTTTGACACTAGAATTGCAGCAATATGGCGACGCCATTACATTGTGCTTCTCAAAAAGCTTAAACGTTGGCTAAACGGCCCGGTTTAGTGAGGATCGCCCGTTGTCAGAACTACTCTCTTTCGCCCTTTTTCTCGCCTCTGTGCTGATTTACGCATGGAAAGCGGGACGTAACACCTGGTGGTTTGCAGCCACATTAACGGTGCTGGGGCTATTTGTCGTTTTAAATATCACCCTGTTTGCCAGCGACTATTTTACTGGCGATGGTATTAACGACGCGGTTCTCTATACCTTAACCAACAGCCTGACCGGTGCTGGCGTCAGCAAATACATCCTGCCGGGTATCGGCATTGTGCTGGGGCTGACAGCGGTGTTCGGTGCGCTGGGCTGGATCCTGCGCCGTCGTCGCCATCATCCGCACCATTTTGGTTACAGCCTGCTGGCGCTCTTACTGGCGCTGGGTTCGGTGGACGCCAGCCCAGCATTTCGTCAGATAACGGAACTGGTGAAATCCCAGTCACGCGATGGCGACCCGGACTTTGCGGCTTATTATAAAGAGCCGTCGAAAACTATCCCTGACCCGAAACTCAACCTGGTTTATATCTACGGCGAAAGTCTCGAGCGGACCTATTTTGATAACGAAGCTTTCCCGGATCTCACGCCTGAACTGGGCGCGTTGAAAAATGAAGGCCTGGATTTCAGCCACACGCAGCAGCTGCCAGGAACGGATTACACGATTGCGGGCATGGTGGCTTCTCAGTGCGGCATACCGCTGTTTGCCCCCTTTGAAGGCAACGCCTCCGCCTCTGTCTCCAGCTTCTTCCCGCAGAACATCTGTCTGGGCGATATCCTGAAAAACTCGGGTTATCAGAACTATTTCGTGCAGGGCGCGAATCTGCGTTTTGCCGGTAAAGATGTGTTCCTGAAGTCGCATGGCTTCGACCACTTATACGGCTCAGAAGAGCTGAAAAGCGTGGTGGCCGACCCGCACTATCGCAACGACTGGGGATTCTACGACGATACCGTTCTCGATGAAGCGTGGAAAAAGTTTGAAGAGCTTTCCCGCTCAGGTCAGCGATTCTCACTGTTTACCCTGACAGTCGATACCCATCACCCGGATGGTTTTATCTCGCGTACCTGTAACCGCAAAAAATATGATTTTGACGGTAAGCCGAACCAGTCATTCAGCGCGGTAAGTTGCAGCCAGGAGAATATCGCGGCGTTTATCAACAAAATCAAAGCGTCACCGTGGTTTAAAGATACCGTCATCGTCGTCTCTTCTGACCATTTAGCGATGAACAACACGGCGTGGAAATACCTTAATAAGCAGGATCGCAATAACCTGTTTTTTGTCATTCGTGGCGACAAGCCGCAGCAAGAGACGCTGGCAGTGAAGCGTAACACGATGGATAACGGCGCGACGGTGCTGGACATTCTCGGTGGCGATAACTATCTCGGACTTGGTCGTAGCAGTTTATCCGGGCAGTCGATGTCGGAAATCTTCCTCAATATCAAAGAGAAAACATTGGCGTGGAAGCCGGATATCATCCGCCTGTGGAAATTCCCTAAAGAGATGAAAGAGTTCACTATCGACCAGCAGAAAAACATGATTGCCTTCTCGGGTAGCCATTTCCGTTTGCCGCTGCTGTTGCGGGTTTCAGACAAGCGCGTAGAACCGCTGCCGGAAAGTGAATACTCAGCACCGCTGCGTTTCCAGCTGGCCGATTTCGCTCCACGCGACAATTTCGTCTGGGTTGACCGTTGCTACAAGATGGCACAACTTTGGGCTCCGGAACTGGCACTCTCCACCGACTGGTGTGTCTCGCAGGGGCAGCTTGGCGGTCAGCAAATTGTCCAGCATGTTGATAAAACAATGTGGAAGGGCAAAACGGCATTTAAAGATACGGTCATCGACATGGCGCGTTACAAAAGCAATGTCGATACGCTGAAAATTGTTGATAACGATATTCGCTACAAAGCCGACAGTTTCATCTTCAACGTCGCCGGTGCGCCAGAAGAGGTGAAACAGTTTAGCGGGATTTCCCGTCCGGAGTCGTGGGGCCGCTGGTCCAACGCTCAGCTGGGCGATGAAGTAAAAATCGAGTACAAGCATCCGCTGCCGAAGAAATTTGACCTGGTGATTACCGCCAAAGCATACGGCAATAACGCCAGCCGTCCTATTCCGGTACGCGTAGGCAATGAAGAACAAACTCTTGTGCTGGGCAATGAAGTAACCACCACCACACTGCATTTCGATAACCCAACCGATGCCGACACACTGGTAATTGTGCCGCCGGAACCTGTCTCAACCAACGAAGGGAATATCCTCGGACACTCGCCGCGTAAGCTCGGGATCGGCATGGTGGAAATTAAAGTTGTGGAACGTGAAGGGTAATTCCTGACTGATGTGTAGGTCGCATAAGGTGCGACCTACACACCTTCTCCGGCCTACAAAACATCATTGAGAAACAGAAAAAAACAGCGCCCAACACTTCCCCGGACGCTGCATGGCAACTTTAATAATCTCGCCTTATCAGAAAGTAATTACACCCTTAATCAACTCACGATTGTTAATCACATCGCGCTCGTAGGTTTCTGCCAGCGTGGCGAACGGATAGCGATGGGTTAACATCATGTCGGCAGTGATTTTCCCTTCTGCCATCAGTCGACCGACTTTAGCGAAATCTTCCGGCGTGGCGTTGCGGCTGCCCATCATCGTCGTTTCTTTTTTATGGAATTCCGGATCGGAAAACTGCAACTCACCTTTAAACAGGCCGACAAATACCACCGTGCCGCCGTGACGAATCAGATTCACGGTGTTATTCATCGCATGTTGATTACCTGTCGCGTCGATCACTTTCTGCGCCAGCGAACCACCAAACTGCGCCCGTAGCTGCGCGTCAAAATCTTCGGCTGACGGGTCCAGTACAGGTAATTCCAGACGCGTTGCCACATGTTCACGGCGCGCTGGACTGGTATCCGCCACCACCACCTGTGCGCCATCGGCTTTAGCGATTGCCGCCGCGCCCAGACCGATTGGCCCCGCCCCGACCACCAGCACCTGCTCGCCGGGAGCAATGGCTGCGCGACGCACCGCATGAGCGCTAATAGCGAAAGGTTCAATCAATGCTGCCGCCTGCGGGTCAATACCGTCTGCGGGCAAAATGTTCGCCACCGGCACGCTCAAATACTCACTAAAACCGCCATCCTGATGCACGCCAATGACTGAAATTTTTTCACAGCAATTGGTACGCCCGCTTTTACACGCCGGGCATTGCTGACAGGCAACATAAGGGATCACAGCAACTTGCTGACCATTTTTAAGATCAGCAATATTTTTACCCAGCCCAACAATCTCCCCACATATTTCATGGCCTAAAACACGTGGATAACTAAAAAATGGTTGATTTCCACCCCAGGCATGAATATCGGTACCGCAAATCCCGACAGACTTAATTTTTATTAATGCTTCATTGTCACCCGGAATAGGTATCTCGCGTTGTTTCCAGACTAATTCTTTCGGCTGCTGGCAAATTAAAACATTCATCGTAGACATGATTCGGCTCTCCATTTTTTGTTGCCTTAGATATCAATGAAAATGAAAAATGGCAGCGGAACGGAAAATCTGTTTTGTGAAAACACACGCATAAAAATGTTTTAAATCGGGTTTTAATGGACTCACAAGGAGGAAAATATGAGTCGTTCACAAAATTTACGCCACAATGTGATTAACCAGGTCATTGATGATATGGCGCGGGGTCATATCCCTTCCCCACTTCCATCGCAAAGTGCGCTGGCGGAAATGTACAACATCAGCCGCACCACAGTGCGTCATATTCTCAGCCACTTACGCGAATGCGGCGTCTTGACGCAGGTTGGAAACGACTATGTTATTGCGCGTAAACCTGACCATGATGACGGTTTCGCCTGTACTACCGCTTCAATGAGTGAACAAAACAAAGTGTTTGAGCAGGCTTTTTTCACGATGATAAACCAGCGCCAGTTACGCCCAGGGGAAACGTTTTCTGAACTGCAACTGGCTCGGGCCGCGGGTGTCAGCCCGGTTGTAGTAAGAGAATATCTTTTAAAATTCGGCCGTTATAATCTTATTCACAGCGAAAAGCGCGGCCAGTGGAGCATGAAGCAATTCGATCAATCCTACGCCGAGCAGCTGTTTGAGCTACGCGAAATGCTCGAAACACATTCACTTCAGCACTTTCTCAACCTGCCTGATCATGATCCCCGCTGGCTGCAGGCGAAAACCATGCTCGAACGTCATCGGCTACTGCGTGACAACATCGGCAATAGCTTTCGCATGTTCTCGCAACTTGACAGAGATTTTCACTCCTTACTGCTTTCAGCTGCCGACAATATCTTTTTTGATCAATCGCTTGAGATCATCTCAGTCATCTTTCATTTTCACTATCAATGGGACGAAAGCGATCTTAAACAGCGCAATATCATTGCCGTCGATGAGCATATGACCATTCTCAGCGCTCTGATTTGCCGCAGTGACCTTGATGCCACCCTTGCGCTCCGTAACCATTTGAATTCAGCTAAACAATCAATGATTCGATCCATTAATGAGAACACGCGTTATGCTCATTAAGTACGGATTAAAAACAGCAAACTATTAGCGGGTGCACGGTTTTATCAAAAGATAAATACCGGGAAATTCCCGCTTACCTATGCTCACAATCAGTCGACTAAAAATGTTTTTGTGAGCGGTAGTAAAGTCCTAAAACTTTAACCTGCCGTTAATGTCAACCTTGCGTAATGCACAATTACGTAAACAATTAAAATTATAAATACAGGAGTCCGGCGTGGAAAAAGAAAATATCACCCTCGATCCGCGTTCTTCATTTACTCCATCTTCGTCGGCAGATATTCCCGTGCCACCAGATGGATTAGTTCAACGCAGTACCCGAATTAAACGCATTCAAACCACCGCCATGTTGTTATTATTTTTTGCGGCGGTAATCAATTATCTCGACCGCAGTTCGCTGTCGGTAGCAAATTTAACGATTCGTGAAGAATTGGGATTAAGTGCCACCGAAATCGGCGCTTTGCTCTCCGTGTTTTCACTCGCTTACGGGATTGCGCAACTTCCTTGCGGCCCACTATTGGATCGTAAAGGCCCACGCCTGATGCTGGGACTGGGGATGTTCTTCTGGTCACTGTTCCAGGCAATGTCTGGCATGGTGCACAACTTTACGCAGTTCGTGTTGGTGCGTATCGGTATGGGGATTGGTGAAGCGCCGATGAACCCATGCGGTGTAAAAGTCATTAACGACTGGTTCAACATCAAAGAGCGCGGACGCCCGATGGGCTTCTTCAACGCAGCTTCTACCATTGGCGTTGCCGTAAGCCCACCGATTCTGGCGGCGATGATGCTGGTGATGGGCTGGCGCGGGATGTTTATTACCATTGGTGTACTGGGGATTTTTCTCGCCATCGGCTGGTATATGCTCTATCGCAACCGCGAGCACGTAGAACTGACTGCCGTTGAACAAGCTTATCTCAATGCAGGTAGCGTCAATGCCCGCCGAGATCCGCTCAGTTTTGCCGAATGGCGCAGCCTGTTCCGTAACCGTACAATGTGGGGAATGATGCTCGGATTCAGTGGCATCAACTACACTGCGTGGCTGTATCTGGCCTGGCTTCCTGGTTACCTGCAAACAGCCTATAACCTGGATTTAAAAAGCACAGGGTTGATGGCGGCTATCCCTTTCCTGTTTGGGGCTGCCGGGATGCTGGTCAACGGTTACGTTACTGACTGGCTGGTCAAAGGGGGAATGGCTCCGATTAAAAGCCGTAAGATCTGCATTATTGCCGGGATGTTCTGTTCTGCCGCCTTTACGCTGATAGTACCACAAGCGACAACATCCATGACGGCGGTTCTGCTGATTGGCATGGCACTGTTCTGTATTCACTTTGCCGGAACATCCTGCTGGGGCTTGATCCACGTCGCAGTTGCTTCTCGCATGACTGCGTCGGTGGGCAGTATCCAGAACTTTGCCAGCTTCATCTGCGCCTCTTTTGCGCCGATCATTACTGGTTTTATTGTTGATACCACCCACTCATTCCGTCTGGCACTAATCATCTGCGGTTGCGTCACCGCAGCGGGGGCACTGGCGTACATCTTCCTGGTTCGTCAGCCGATCAACGACCCACGTAAAGATTAATCTCCTTATGCCCGATAACATTTTGCTTATCGGGCATTTTCATGGCGATTAAAATGTTTCCCAGTTCTCCTCGCTATCTGCCACGGCCATTTTACGCGGCGCAGCTGGCGTCACGGTTTTTACCACAGCCGATGTTTCACGCTGCTGTTGCTGCTGTTGCTGAATCCGGAACACTGCCACAGCTTCGGTCAGGCGACTGGCCTGCTCTTCCAGCGCGGCGGCGGCAGCGGCAGATTCTTCCACCAGCGCGGCGTTCTGTTGAGTTACCCGGTCCATCTCAGCAACCGCTAAGCCAACCTGATCGATACCACGGCTCTGCTCATCAGAAGCAGAAGCAATTTCGCCCATAATGTCCGTCACGCGGGTCACGGCGCTGACAATCTCCGCCATTGTTTCCCCGGCGCTTTCGACCAGCGTAGAGCCAACATCCACTTTCCCCACCGAGTCTTCAATCAGGCTTTTAATTTCACGAGCCGCCTGAGCGCTACGCTGGGCCAGATTACGCACTTCTCCCGCAACCACCGCAAAACCGCGCCCTTGCTCACCCGCACGCGCTGCTTCAACCGCCGCGTTCAAAGCCAGAATATTGGTCTGGAAGGCAATGCCGTCAATTACGCTGATAATATCGGCGATTTTCTGCGAACTGGTGGAGATATCGCGCATAGTCTGCACCACGTTATCTACCACTTTGCCGCCCCGTTGCGCCGTTTCAGAAGCACTTAATGCCAGATGGCTGGCCTGGCGCGCATTCTCGGCGTTCTGTTTCACCGTTGCGGTCAGTTGCTCCATGCTGGCTGCCGTCTCTTCCAGCGAAGCGGCCTGTTGCTCGGTGCGCGAAGAGAGATCGTTATTGCCGGTAGCGATTTCGCTGGCACCGCTATAGATGGCATTGGCCCCGTTGCGCACATCACCGACGGTACGCATCAGCTCTCCCTGCATATGGCGCAAACTCTCTGCCAGTTGCCCCATCTCATTAGAGCCATCCACCTCAATCGGTTTCACCAGATCGCCGCCTGCAATATGACGGATGCTGTCAATCAGGCGATTCATTGGCGCTACCAGCGAGGCTTTAATACCGAACCAGACGGCGAAGATGACCGCCAGTACGACGATCATCACGCCCACCAGAATCCACATCGCCTGGCTGTAGGAGGCATTGTTATCGCTGACGGCGATATCATAGAGCCGATCGTTTTGCTCCATGTAAGCCACATACTGCTTCTCGAAACCGTCTTGATATCCCTGGGTCGGCTGATCAAAGAACTCGTTGATTTTGCCTGCACCTAACAGTTGGATCAGCTCCGCCAGCGCATTGTGATAAATATCGTAATTACGTTTGATCTCTGCCGCTGCGGCGGTGCTCTGACGCGGGTCACGCGGCAACGCTTCGTAATCCGCCCAGTTTTTTTCCGCCTGTTTCAGCGAAATACTGGCACTCTGCATCAGCTCAGCAACGGTTGAACCGCTACCAATATTATTCTGATCCATCATGTAGCGGATACCCGCGCGGTTGAGGGTGTTACGCGTCTGCAACAACGCGACCCAGCTGCCATTCAGCGTGGATTGCTGCTGGCGAATGGTTTGTAAAACAGTGAAATTTTCTTTGTCATTCTTTAAGGCATTAAAGAACAGACCGCCTGATGTCAGTTGTAAAAGGCCAAAAACGGCCAAAACCAGCAGTAAGCTGGTCACGATCTTGATACGTTTTAACATGGTTTCTCTTTCCTGTGGACCGATGCAAGATTTTCGGCCTGGAAAGCAAAAACTTTATGAAAAGGTGTAACCCGCCATCCATGGAAAAACCAGGCGCTGGTTATCAGATACTAAAAAGTTATTCATTATCGCCCGGGATGGCTTCTTGTCGGGAATTGCCCAGAGCAATAAATTCCTCTAACAGATGGGTTAACTGTTGCATTTTCTCGGCAGTAAACTGAGCTTCAATCTGCCGATAGGCTTCTTCAATCTGTGTCTGAGCGCGGTTATACAGCGCCTGCCCCTCTTTGGTTAGCGAGATATAGAGCTTCCGCTGATCATTGATCGGCTTTAATCGCAACACTAAACCGTCGCGTTCCATCCGCGTAAGGATCCCGGTCAGGCTTGGGCGCAAAATGCAGGCGCGATACGCCAGATCGTGAAAATCCATTGATGGGCTTTCCGCCAGAATACGCACGATGCGCCACTGTTGCTCAGTCAAATTATGCCGTTTAACGATTGGGCGAAAATAACTCATCGCCGCTTCTCGCGCCTGGAGCAACGCAATGGTTAGAGAGTCGTGCATTATCTTTCCCCTGAAAAATTCAAAATCATTAATATAGAAACAGTTAATCATCACGTTACCGGGACTGCGCTGCCCCTGCAATTCTTCATTTTATCAAAATTGAGCATGTTTTGTTAACTTGCTGATATTTAATAT
>NZ_SJWV01000129.1:0-11824 GCF_004352695.1 Escherichia sp. KCJ4928 | reverse complement strand
CTATAAACAATAAAAATATATAGAAGATATCATTTGTTAATTAACAAGCATTTACGTCTCTTTTTTTCGGATTTAATTGTGAAATTTTAATCATCATATTCACAAAATCAATTATCTGTAAAATTTTTCCCAGACATGGTTTCTTTCATATTTGACATTTATTAATAATCATCATTAGAATCCACGAAAAATAATATATTCATACAAACACAGACATCTTTTGAAACGAATGATACATTTTTATGATGAATGCTTAAAACAATATTTAATCGACACACATCACTGTCATTAATGTAAAGCAACATAGCTCACCAATAATACAATGGACAACTCTACCGGCATTGATCGCTGGTCGGAGGAAATAAGGATTTTTACATGAACTTGAAGAAGATTTTTTTCAGTGCTGTCACTGTTTCAGTTCTCTGCGCATTAACGGGATGTGACTACATTGAAGAAGGCAAGCCAGAAAGTAGTTTACTGAAACAACAAGAAGAACATAATAATAAAATTGTGCTACTTGAAAAACAACAAGCACAGCTAAAGAGTCAACTCGAAACTATTCAAAAACAACAAACTGGCATAATAAACAGTACAAAGACTTTAACTCACGTAATTAAATCCGTTAAAGACCAACAAAATACTTTTATTTTTACCGAGTTTAACCCAGCAAAAACGAAGTATTTCATCCTGAACAACGGTTCGGTGGCTTTAGCGGGTCGAGTGTTATCCATTGACGCCACAGAGAATGGTAGTGTTATTCATATCTCACTGGTCAACTTATTAAGTACACCTATCTCAAACATTGGTTTTAATGCGACATGGGGTGGTGAAAAACCTGTCGATGCCAAAGAGTTTGCCCGGTGGCAACAATTACTTTTCAACACATCAATGAAATCCACATTGAAATTATTACCAGGTCAATGGCAAGACATTAATTTGACCCTGAAGGGTGTATCGCCCAATAACCTGGGATATCTGAAGTTAGCCATCAACATGGAAAATATTCAGTTCGACAATCTTCCCTCTGCTGAAAATCGGCAGAAAAGAAGCAAAAAATAAATGCAGTTAGTACGCTTATAACAAGGAATAGCGAGCATCATTAATGAACAAAATATTTAAAGTTATCTGGCACCCTGCGACAGGGAATTATACTGTTACCAGCGAAACGGCAAAAAGCCGTGGCAAGAAATCTGGGCGCAGTAAGCTGTTAATTTCTGCGCTGGTTGCGGGTGGAATGTTGTCGTCGTTTGGGGCATTGGCGAATGCCGGGAATGACAACGGTCAGGGTGTTGATTACGGTAGTGGATCAGCTGGCGACGGCTGGGTTGCTATAGGCAAAGGGGCGAAAGCAAATACTTTTATGAACACCAGTGGTTCCAGTACTGCTGTGGGTTATGACGCTATAGCTGAAGGCCAATATAGCTCTGCCATCGGGTCAAAAACCCATGCGATTGGCGGTGCATCAATGGCCTTTGGGGTTAGTGCAATATCAGAAGGCGATAGAAGTATAGCACTGGGTGCCTCTTCGTATTCATTGGGCCAATACTCAATGGCCCTCGGCCGTTATTCAAAAGCATTGGGTAAATTGTCTATTGCTATGGGGGACTCTTCCAAAGCGGAAGGAGCAAACGCCATTGCCCTGGGAAATGCCACTAAAGCTACTGAGATTATGAGTATTGCTCTTGGCGACACCGCCAATGCGTCAAAAGCGTATTCAATGGCGCTGGGAGCAAGTAGCGTCGCATCTGAAGAAAACGCAATTGCCCTGGGGCGTAGCAGTGTAGATAGCGGTACTGACAGCCTCGCATTTGGCAGACAATCACTTGCCAGCGCAGCGAACGCTATTGCGATAGGTGCTGAGACCGAAGCCGCTGAAAATGCAACTGCTATTGGCAATAATGCGAAGGCAAAAGGGACTAATAGCATGGCAATGGGGTTCGGAAGCCTTGCCGATAAAGTCAATACTATCGCATTAGGAAATGGCAGCCAGGCTCTGGCAGATAATGCAATCGCCATAGGCCAGGGCAACAAAGCTGATGGCGTGGATGCCATCGCTCTGGGTAATGGTAGCCAGTCGAGAGGCTTAAACACCATTGCCTTAGGCACAGCCAGTAATGCAACTGGTGATAAGAGTCTTGCGCTTGGTAGTAATAGCAGTGCCAACGGTATTAACTCTGTCGCGCTGGGCGCAGATTCCATTGCGGATTTAGACAATACCGTCTCTGTCGGCAATAGTTCATTAAAACGCAAGATCGTTAATGTGAAAAATGACGCGATCAAGTCTGACAGTTACGATGCCATTAATGGTTCACAGCTTTATGCCATTAGCGACTCGGTAGCAAAAAGGCTTGGAGGAGGGGCTGCAGTAGATGTTGATGACGGTACTGTTACAGCACCAACCTACAATTTAAAAAATGGTAGCAAAAATAACGTAGGGGCTGCGCTCGCTGTACTTGATGAAAACACCCTGCAATGGGACCAAACCAAAGGCAAATACAGCGCTGCTCATGGTACTAGTAGCCCAACTGCCAGCGTAATCACCGATGTTGCGGATGGCACGATTTCAGCCTCCAGTAAGGATGCGGTTAACGGTTCCCAACTGAAAGCTACCAATGACGATGTCGAAGCCAACACCGCCAATATCGCTACTAATACCAGCAACATTGCCACGAATACGGCAAATATTGCCACCAATACCACCAATATCACCAACCTGACGGATTCCGTTGGTGACCTTCAGGCTGATGCCCTGCTCTGGAACGAAACTAAAAAGGCATTCAGTGCAGCTCACGGCCAGGATACCACCAGCAAAATCACCAACGTTAAAGATGCCGACCTGACGGCTGACAGCACTGATGCTGTTAACGGCTCTCAGCTGAAAACCACCAACGATGCTGTGGCGACGAATACCACCAATATCGCCAATAACACTTCCAATATTGCCACTAACACCACCAACATCTCTAACCTGACTGAGACGGTGACTAATCTTGGTGAGGATGCGCTGAAATGGGATAAGGACAATGGTGTATTCACGGCAGCTCATGGCACCGAGACCACCAGCAAAATCACCAACGTTAAAGATGGCGACCTGACGACTGGCAGCACCGATGCCGTTAACGGCTCTCAGCTGAAAACCACCAACGATGCCGTGGCGACGAATACCACCAATATCGCCACTAACACCACCAACATCTCTAATCTGACTGAGACGGTGACTAATCTTGGTGAGGATGCGCTGAAATGGGATAAGGACAATGGTGTCTTCACTGCAGCTCATGGCAACAATACCGCCAGCAAAATCACCAATATCCTGGACGGCACAGTCACTGCAACCAGTTCCGATGCCATTAACGGTAGCCAGCTTTATGACTTAAGCAGCAATATCGCCACCTACTTCGGCGGCAATGCTTCTGTGAATACTGACGGTGTGTTTACCGGTCCAACCTACAAAATCGGTGAAACAAATTATTATAACGTCGGCGATGCACTGGCTGCGATTAACTCCTCATTTAGCACGTCTCTCGGCGATGCTCTGCTTTGGGATGCCACCGCAGGTAAATTCAGTGCCAAACACGGTACTAATGGTGACGCAAGCGTGATCACTGATGTCGCAGATGGTGAAATTTCAGACTCCAGTTCTGACGCAGTAAACGGCTCACAACTCCACGGCGTGAGCAGTTATGTTGTTGATGCGCTGGGGGGTGGTGCCGAAGTCAATGCAGACGGCACCATCACTGCGCCGACGTACACCATTGCTAATGCTGATTACGATAATGTCGGTGATGCCCTGAATGCTATCGATACCACTCTTGACGACGCTCTGCTCTGGGATGCGGACGCCGGTGAAAATGGTGCATTTAGCGCCGCTCACGGAAAAGATAAAACTGCCAGTGTAATCACTAACGTCGCTAACGGTGCAATCTCTGCTGCCAGCAGCGACGCGATTAACGGCTCACAACTCTATACCACCAATAAGTACATCGCTGATGCGCTGGGTGGTGACGCAGAAGTCAACGCTGACGGCACCATCACCGCACCGACTTACACCATTGCGAACGCCGAGTACAACAACGTCGGTGACGCCCTGGATGCGCTTGATGATAACGCCCTGCTGTGGGATGAGACTGCCAATGGCGGTGCTGGAGCCTACAATGCCAGCCATGACGGTAAAGCCAGCATCATCACTAATGTCGCTAATGGCAGTATTAGTGAGGACAGTACCGATGCAGTGAACGGTTCTCAGTTGAATGCGACGAATATGATGATTGAGCAGAACACCCAAATTATCAATCAGCTCGCTGGTAACACCGACGCAACCTATATCCAAGAAAACGGTGCGGGTATTAACTATGTGCGTACTAACGACGACGGCTTAGCGTTCAACGACGCCAGCGCACAGGGTGTTGGCGCTACAGCTATAGGTTATAACTCTGTCGCCAAAGGCGATAGCAGCGTAGCTATTGGTCAGGGCAGCTACAGCGACGTTGATACGGGTATCGCCCTGGGTAGCAGCTCTGTTTCCAGCCGAGTGATTGCCAAAGGCTCCCGTGACACCAGCATAACGGAAAATGGCGTTGTTATTGGTTACGACACCACGGATGGCGAACTGCTCGGTGCATTGTCTATCGGTGATGACGGTAAATATCGTCAAATCATCAACGTAGCCGATGGTTCCGAAGCCCATGACGCCGTTACGGTTCGTCAATTGCAGAATGCGATTGGTGCGGTCGCAACCACGCCGACTAAATACTTCCACGCTAATTCAACGGAAGAAGATTCACTGGCAGTGGGAACTGACTCGCTGGCAATGGGTGCGAAAACCATCGTGAATGGCGATAAAGGTATTGGTATCGGTTATGGTGCCTACGTGGACGCGAATGCACTTAACGGCATTGCCATTGGTAGCAATGCGCAAGTCATTCATGTCAACAGTATTGCGATAGGTAATGGTTCTACGACCACTCGTGGCGCTCAAACCAATTATACCGCCTACAACATGGACGCACCGCAGAACTCTGTCGGTGAATTCTCAGTCGGTAGTGCGGATGGTCAACGTCAGATCACTAACGTCGCAGCAGGTTCGGCTGATACCGATGCGGTCAACGTGGGTCAGTTGAAAGTAACGGATGCGCAGGTTTCCCAGAATACCCAGAGCATTACTAACCTGGATAATCGGGTAACGAATCTTGATTCACGCGTCACCAATATCGAAAACGGTATTGGCGATATCGTCACCACCGGTAGCACCAAGTACTTCAAGACCAATACCGATGGTGTAGATGCCAGCGCGCAGGGTAAAGATAGCGTCGCGATTGGTTCTGGCTCCATTGCTGCCGCGGATAACAGCGTCGCACTGGGTACAGGGTCTGTGGCAACCGAAGAAAATACGATCTCTGTAGGCTCATCTACTAATCAACGTCGTATCACCAACGTAGCCGCAGGTAAAAACGACACCGATGCTGTTAACGTGGCACAGTTGAAGTCTTCCGAAGCTGGCGGTGTGCGTTACGACACCAAAGCTGATGGTTCTATCGACTATAGCAATATCACCCTCGGTGGCGGCAACGGCGGTACGACTCGTATCAGCAACGTCTCCGCTGGCGTCAACAACAACGACGCGGTGAATTACGCGCAGTTGAAGCAAAGCGTGCAGGAAACGAAGCAATACACCGATCAGCGAATGGTTGAGATGGATAACAAACTGTCTAAAACTGAAAGCAAGTTGAGCGGTGGTATCGCTTCTGCAATGGCAATGACCGGTCTGCCGCAGGCTTACACTCCAGGTGCCAGCATGGCCTCTATTGGTGGCGGTACTTACAACGGTGAATCGGCAGTTGCTTTAGGTGTATCGATGGTGAGCGCCAATGGTCGTTGGGTCTACAAATTACAAGGTAGTACCAATAGCCAGGGTGAATACTCCGCCGCACTCGGTGCCGGTATTCAGTGGTAATGATCCATTAAGTTAGTGTGACTAAGGGCAAACGCCAAATTGCCTGATGCGTTACGCGCATCAGGCAAGATAAGGCGCTCCGGGTCAACAATCTAAGGGCAATTCTCTGATGAGGATTGCCCTTTTCTTTACCAGACATCTCCCCCCACAAGAATTGGCCCTACCAATTCTTCGCTTATCTGACCTCTGGTTCACAATTCCCCAATTAAAACTCACATCAATATTGCCAATACATAACATTTAGTTAACCATTCATTGTCATTATCCCTACACAACACAATTGGCAGTGCCACTTTTACACAACGTGTGACAAGGAGATGAGCAACAGACTCATTACACGATGTGCGTGGACTCCAGGAGACCTGCAATGAATCTCTGGCAACAAAACTACGATCCCGCCGGGAATATCTGGCTTTCCAGTTTGATAGCATCGCTTCCCATCCTGTTTTTCTTCTTTGCGCTGATTAAGCTCAAACTGAAAGGATACGTCGCCGCCTCATGGACGGTAGCAATCGCCCTTGCCGTGGCTTTGCTGTTCTATAAAATGCCGGTCGCTAACGCGCTGGCCTCGGTGGTTTATGGCTTCTTCTATGGTTTGTGGCCCATCGCGTGGATCATTATTGCAGCAGTGTTCGTCTATAAGATCTCGGTGAAAACCGGGCAGTTTGACATCATTCGCTCGTCTATTCTTTCGATAACCCCTGACCAGCGTCTGCAAATGCTGATCGTCGGTTTCTGTTTCGGCGCTTTCCTTGAAGGAGCCGCAGGCTTTGGCGCACCGGTAGCAATTACCGCCGCATTGCTGGTCGGCCTGGGTTTTAAACCGCTGTACGCCGCCGGACTGTGCCTGATTGTTAACACCGCGCCAGTGGCATTTGGCGCGATGGGCATTCCAATCCTGGTTGCCGGACAAGTAACAGGCATCGACAGCTTTGAGATTGGCCAGATGGTGGGGCGGCAGCTACCGTTTATGACCATTATCGTGCTGTTCTGGATCATGGCGATTATGGACGGCTGGCGCGGTATCAAGGAGACGTGGCCTGCGGTCGTGGTTGCGGGCGGCTCGTTTGCCATCGCTCAGTACCTTAGCTCTAACTTCATTGGGCCGGAGCTGCCGGACATTATCTCTTCGCTGGTATCACTGCTCTGCCTGACGCTGTTCCTCAAACGCTGGCAGCCAGTGCGTGTATTCCGTTTTGGTGATTTGGGGGCGTCACAGGTTGATATGACGCTGGCCCACACCGGTTACACTGCGGGTCAGGTGTTACGTGCCTGGACACCGTTCCTGTTCCTGACAGCTACCGTAACACTGTGGAGTATCCCGCCGTTTAAAGCCCTGTTCGCATCGGGTGGCGCGCTGTATGAGTGGGTGATCAATATTCCGGTGCCGTACCTCGATAAACTGGTTGCCCGTATGCCGCCAGTGGTCAGCGAGGCTACAGCCTATGCCGCCGTGTTTAAGTTTGACTGGTTCTCTGCCACCGGCACCGCCATTCTGTTTGCTGCACTGCTCTCGATTGTCTGGCTGAAGATGAAACCGTCTGACGCTATCAGCACCTTCGGCAGCACGCTGAAAGAACTGGCTCTGCCCATATACTCCATCGGTATGGTGCTGGCATTCGCCTTTATTTCGAACTATTCCGGACTGTCATCAACACTGGCGCTGGCACTGGCGCACACCGGTCATGCATTCACCTTCTTCTCGCCGTTCCTCGGCTGGCTGGGGGTATTCCTGACCGGGTCGGATACCTCATCTAACGCCCTGTTCGCCGCGCTGCAAGCCACCGCAGCACAACAAATTGGCGTCTCTGATCTGTTGCTGGTTGCCGCCAATACCACCGGTGGCGTCACCGGTAAGATGATCTCCCCGCAATCGATCGCTATCGCCTGTGCGGCGGTAGGCCTGGTGGGCAAAGAGTCTGATTTGTTCCGCTTTACTGTCAAACACAGCCTGATCTTCACCTGTATAGTGGGCGTGATCACCACGCTTCAGGCTTATGTCTTAACGTGGATGATTCCTTAATGATTGTTTTACCCAGACGCCTGTCAGACGAGGTTGCCGATCGTGTGCGGGCGCTGATTGATGAAAAAAACCTGGAAGCGGGCATGAAGTTGCCCGCTGAGCGCCAACTGGCGATGCAACTCGGCGTATCACGTAATTCACTGCGCGAGGCGCTGGCAAAACTGGTGAGTGAAGGCGTGCTGCTCAGTCGACGCGGCGGCGGGACGTTTATTCGCTGGCGTCATGACACATGGTCGGAGCAAAACATCGTCCAGCCGCTAAAAACGCTGATGGCCGATGATCCGGATTACAGTTTCGATATTCTGGAAGCCCGCTACGCCATTGAAGCCAGCACCGCATGGCATGCGGCAATGCGCGCCACACCTGGCGACAAAGAAAAGATTCAGCTTTGCTTTGAAGCAACGCTAAGTGAAGACCCGGATATCGCCTCACAAGCGGACGTTCGTTTTCATCTGGCGATTGCCGAAGCCTCACATAACATCGTGCTGCTGCAAACCATGCGCGGTTTCTTCGATGTCCTGCAATCCTCAGTGAAGCATAGCCGTCAGCGGATGTATCTGGTGCCACCGGTTTTTTCACAACTGACCGAACAACATCAGGCTGTCATTGACGCCATTTTTGCTGGTGATGCCGACGGGGCGCGTAAAGCAATGATGGCGCACCTTAGTTTTGTTCACACCACCATGAAACGATTCGATGAAGATCAGGCTCGCCACGCACGGATTACCCGCCTGCCCGGTGAGCATTATGAGCATTCGAGGGAGAAAAACGCATGATTATTTCCGCAGCCAGCGATTATCGCGCCGCAGCGCAACGCATTCTGCCGCCGTTCCTGTTCCACTATATGGATGGTGGTGCATATTCTGAATACACGCTGCGCCGCAACGTGGAAGATTTGTCAGAAGTGGCACTGCGCCAGCGTATTCTGAAAAACATGTCTGACTTAAGCCTGGAAACGACGCTGTTTAATGAGAAATTGTCGATGCCGGTAGCACTGGCACCGGTGGGTTTGTGTGGCATGTATGCGCGTCGTGGCGAAGTTCAGGCAGCCAAAGCGGCGGACGCGCATGGCATTCCGTTTACTCTCTCGACGGTTTCCGTTTGCCCGATTGAAGAAGTCGCGCCAGCCATCAAGCGCCCAATGTGGTTCCAGCTTTATGTACTGCGCGATCGCGGCTTTATGCGTAACGCGCTGGAGCGAGCAAAAGCAGCGGGTTGTTCGACGCTGGTTTTCACCGTGGATATGCCGACACCGGGCGCACGCTACCGTGATGCGCATTCAGGTATGAGCGGCCCAAATGCGGCAATGCGCCGCTACTTGCAGGCGGTGACGCATCCGCAATGGGCGTGGGATGTGGGCCTGAACGGTCGTCCACATGATTTAGGTAATATCTCAGCTTATCTCGGCAAACCGACCGGACTGGAAGATTACATCGGCTGGCTGGGGAATAACTTCGATCCGTCCATCTCATGGAAAGACCTTGAGTGGATCCGCGATTTCTGGGATGGCCCGATGGTGATCAAAGGGATCCTCGATCCGGAAGATGCGCGCGATGCAGTACGTTTTGGTGCTGATGGAATTGTGGTTTCTAACCACGGTGGCCGCCAGCTGGACGGTGTACTCTCTTCCGCTCGTGCGTTGCCCGCTATTGCAGATGCGGTGAAAGGTGATATCGCCATTCTGGCGGATAGCGGAATTCGTAACGGGCTTGATGTCGTGCGTATGATTGCGCTCGGTGCCGACACCGTACTTCTGGGTCGTGCTTTCCTGTATGCGCTGGCAACAGCGGGCCAGGCGGGTGTAGCTAACCTGCTAAATCTGATCGAGAAAGAGATGAAAGTGGCAATGACGCTGACTGGCGCGAAATCGATCAGTGAAATTACGCAAGATTCGCTGGTGCAGGGGCTGGGTAAAGAGTTGCCTACGGCACTGGCTCCGATGGCGAAAGGGAATGCGGCATAGTCGTTTGAGCCCCCTCACCCTAACCCTCTCCCTCAGGGAGTGGGGACCGTTCGGCGCTGTATGTACTCCCTCACTCTGAAACGACACCGCACTCTTTTTTTCTCCCTCGCCCCTCCGGGGTGAGGGGAAAAGGCCGCACTGCTCACCAATTTTCTGCTATCCTGCCCCCGCACTAAGGGGGCAGTATGCTAAACATCGTACTTTACGAACCAGAAATTCCGCCAAATACTGGCAATATCATCCGTCTTTGCGCTAATACCGGCTTTCGTCTGCATATCATCGAACCGATGGGATTTGCCTGGGACGATAAGCGCCTGCGCCGCGCGGGGCTGGACTATCACGAGTTTACCGCCGTTACGCGTCATCATGACTTTCGCGCGTTCCTCGAAGCAGAAAATCCCCAGCGCCTGTTTGCCCTCACCACGAAAGGTACGCCTGCTCACAGCGCCGTAAACTATCAGGATGGCGATTATCTGATGTTCGGCCCGGAAACACGCGGCCTGCCAGCGAGCATTCTTGATGCCCTGCCCGCTGAACAAAAAATTCGCATTCCGATGGTGCCGGACAGCCGCAGCATGAACCTGTCCAATGCGGTGTCAGTTGTGGTGTATGAAGCCTGGAGGCAGCTGGGATATCCGGGAGCGTTGTTGAGAGATTAGTTACTGTATGCCGGATAGATGATTACATCGCATCCGGCACGATCACAGGACATCAGATCCCATCCCCATACTCAAATGTATGGTTAATACCGTTGAAATGCTGGTCCATATCCATTGATGGCTTATCGCTGTCTGGTTTACCGACAATACGAGCCGGAACGCCAGCGGCGGTTGTATGCGGCGGCACCGGTTGCAGCACCACGGAACCTGCGCCAATCTTCGCGCCGCGACCAACTTCAATATTGCCGAGGATTTTCGCGCCCGCGCCAATCATCACACCTTCACGAATTTTCGGGTGACGGTCACCACCAGATTTACCCGTACCGCCAAGCGTCACAGATTGCAGAATCGATACGTCGTTTTCAATTACCGCCGTTTCACCCACAACGATGCCCGTGGCGTGGTCGAGCATAATGCCACGGCCAATTTTTGCTGCCGGGTGAATATCGACCTGGAACGTCACAGAAACCTGGTTTTGCAGAAAGATTGCCAATGCGCGACGCCCCTGATTCCACAACCAGTGACCGATGCGATAGGCCTGCAAGGCATGAAAACCCTTCAGGTATAACAACGGGGTTGAGTATTTATCGACTGCCGGGTCGCGGGTACGCACCGCCTGAATATCACAGGCCGCAGAGGCGATCATTTCCGGGTCAGCGGCGTAGGCTTCTTCCACCACTTCACGGATAGCAATAGCAGGCATAATTGGCGATGACAGCTTGTTCGCCAGCATGTAGCTCAGTGCACTACCAAGGTTTTCGTGCTTGAGTAGCGTCGCGTGGTAAAAACTGGCCAGCATTGGCTCACAGTCCGCCAGCGTTCTGGCTTCGGCTTTAATATTGTTCCAGACAATTTCCAGTTCTTCACACGACATTGCTTACTCCACACGATGAGATAATGACCGGCCCGTTCTGCGCGGGCCGGGTCATAGCGGTAACAAAGGTTCCCTGGGGTTAGTGGCTGCTGCGCTCGTCCTTGCGTGCACGACCTAATAACGTCAATGCTGCCTCGCGCGCGTTTTTTCCGCAATATAATACTTGATAAATTTCCTCGGTTATTGGCATTTCAACGCCGAAGCGATGCGCCAGTTCGCGGACTTCTTTCGTATTGCGGTAGCCTTCCACCACCTGACCAATCTTCTCCTGCGCGCTTTGTACATCCATGCCCTGACCGAGCATCATGCCAAAACGGCGGTTACGCGACTGGTTGTCGGTACAGGTAAGCAC
>NZ_SJWV01000128.1:0-12008 GCF_004352695.1 Escherichia sp. KCJ4928 | reverse complement strand
ATCCGGTAGCGGCGTAAAAATCGCGGAAGGGATGAAAAAAACAGCGCCTGACGGCGCTGTGTCTGGCATGCCTGCAATCCGGGAAACCGGACCAGGAAAAAACTTGCAGGCCATAACAGTATCTACGCAGATCACATCAGATTATGTTTCGTTTGTCATCAACCTCAAATTATCAATATAATTCATTTTATTTCAATAAGATAGATAAGTACACCTGAGAAAACTATGCTCTCATCTCCTAAGAGTTGTTGCATTTTGCCATATGTTACAATATAACATTACACATCATATACAATGACTCTGGAGGAAACTGTTTTGGCGATTCGTCTTCACAAACTGGCTGTTGCTTTAGGTGTCTTTATTGTTAGCGCTCCTGCCTTTTCGCATGGTCATCACTCACACGGCAAACCCTTAACAGAGGTCGAACAAAAAGCTGCTAATGGTGTTTTTGATGATGCCAATGTACAAAACCGAACGCTCAGTGACTGGGATGGAGTCTGGCAATCCGTTTATCCTTTACTGCAAAGTGGCAAACTTGACCCCGTCTTTCAGAAGAAAGCGGATGCAGATAAAACTAAAACATTTGCTGAAATTAAAGATTATTATCACAAAGGTTATGCAACAGATATCGAGATGATTGGCATTGAGGACGGCATTGTTGAATTCCATAGAAATAATGAAACAACATCCTGTAAATATGATTACGATGGATACAAAATACTCACCTATAAATCAGGCAAGAAAGGCGTTCGTTACTTATTCGAATGTAAAGATCCTGAAAGCAAAGCCCCTAAATATATACAATTTAGCGATCATATAATTGCACCACGAAAATCATCTCATTTTCACATTTTTATGGGTAATGATTCACAGCAATCTTTATTAAATGAAATGGAAAACTGGCCAACGTATTATCCATATCAGTTGAGTAGCGAAGAAGTGGTCGAGGAAATGATGTCTCATTGAGTATTCTCATGATAACGCCTCGATGCCGCTTTAGTAAGTCATCATAACTGCCACTGGTCCATCCACAAACGCCACTGAACGCAAGCTAGCTACAGACACGCTCATCACTATGACGTGTCTGTATATTAATAAGCTAACCCGCATTGAGTTAACCAATAACGGATTCCATACACAATACGGCCAACAGAGAAAGATACCTGTGCTCACGCCATTGCTTATATTGGCTGGTTACAATGTGCACTATCAATTTTTTAAATAACAAATTCTTAAAACCACATCTGTATAAGGAATTTTTAAGGTTCGTGGGATAGCTTGACTGTAAAAATTACAGGAGCTACAAAAATGAACCGATTCTCAAAAACTCAAATTTATTTACATTGGATAACGCTGCTTTTCGTTGCAATAACCTATGCCGCGATGGAACTCCGTGGCTGGTTTCCTAAAGGTAGTAGTACTTATCTGCTGATGCGAGAAACACATTACAATGCGGGTATATTCGTTTGGGTGTTAATGTTTTCACGCCTGATTATAAAACACCGTTATAGTGATCCTTCTATTGTGCCACCGCCACCTGCCTGGCAAATGAAAGCGGCTTCGCTAATGCACATCATGCTTTATATAACCTTCCTTGCACTTCCTCTGCTGGGGATTGCTTTGATGGCTTACAGTGGAAAATCGTGGAGTTTCCTTGGTTTCAATGTGTCTCCCTTTGTTACCCCAAACAGCGAAATTAAAGCACTGATAAAAAATATTCACGAAACCTGGGCAAATATAGGTTACTTTTTAATCGCAGCTCACGCTGGCGCAGCACTCTTTCATCACTACATTCAGAAAGATAATACTCTGTTACGAATGATGCCTCGCCGCAAATAAGTCGATCCCCTGACAAGGAAATGTGAACCATGGACATCAACGCGTCATAAATGTTTACGCAAGTGCACAATGCACCCTTTCCACTATCAACAAGGAGGAGCAGAAACTGTGTAAATCGTACAATGGTAAGACTTATCAAAAATACAGGTTAATTTTGGTATTTAAACCTTTTTTACTTGTTAGTATGATACAAAGGCTTTCAAAAAAGCTGGGAAATTCAACAACTCTTGGAAATTATGGACTTTGTCCCGCGGCTTTAATCTGACGGCCGCGTTCCTTTTTTGACTCAATTATTGAACCCTTCTCTACGCAACTTCAGTTCCCACCACCAACTTTGCGGCAGTTTCATAGGATGAATGTCTAAAAGAATAATGGTGAGCGATAAGAAAACGACTGAATAACTGCACATTTTCGCTCGAAAGCTTCCTGTCAGATCCATAGCGAATCAAGTGCTGAATGTCACAGTATCGAACAGAAAACAGTGACGATCTAACCCTTCAAGAATATTCTACGATTGTTCTGTTTAGGAAAAGCAAGGCGGGAAGTCGGGAGATAAGTCATTGATAAAGTGGCGGAGAGAGGGGGATTTGAACCCCCGGTAGAGTTGCCCCTACTCCGGTTTTCGAGACCGGTCCGTTCAGCCGCTCCGGCATCTCTCCGTTCAGATGGTTGCCATGATGCCAGGAAATTTGGCATTTTAACAGTCCCTGTCCGTGCAATTTTGTTCAAGTGACGAGTTTGCGAGCAAAACGATGATTAAGTGGCCCTGGAAAGTACAAGAATCAGCATATCAAACTGCCCTTCCCTGGCAGGAAGCACTATCGATCCCCCTTTTAACGGGTCTGACGGAACAGGAACAAAGCAAATTAGTCACTCTTGCCGAACGTTTTTTACAGCAAAAGCGGCTTGTTCCTTTACAGGGCTTTGAACTGGATTCATTAAGAAGCTGCCGGATAGCACTTCTATTTTGCCTACCCGTTCTGGAGTTAGGACTGGAATGGCTGGATGGTTTTCATGAAGTCTTAATTTATCCTGCGCCATTTGTGGTCGATGATGAATGGGAAGACGATATCGGTCTGGTGCATAACCAACGTATTGTTCAGTCAGGTCAGAGCTGGCAGCAAGGGCCTATCGTTTTGAACTGGTTGGATATACAAGATTCTTTTGATGCATCTGGTTTTAACCTGATTATTCATGAAGTCGCTCATAAGCTGGACACCCGTAACGGCGATCGCGCCAGCGGAGTTCCCTTTATTCCGTTGCGTGAGGTTGCTGGCTGGGAACACGATCTTCATGCTGCAATGAACAACATTCAGGAAGAAATCGAATTGGTTGGCGAGAATGCGGCGAGCATTGATGCTTATGCTGCCAGTGATCCTGCTGAATGTTTTGCCGTACTTTCTGAATATTTCTTTAGCGCCCCAGAACTTTTTGCTCCTCGTTTCCCTTCATTGTGGCAACGTTTCTGCCAATTTTATCAACAAGATCCTTTGCAGAGACTGCATCGCACTAATGATACAGACTCGTTTTCGGCGACGAATGTTCATTAATTAACAACTTTGCAGATTAATTAACCAATTGAAATGACTTATGAAATTTAGTGTTGACAGACAAGGTACCGCTAAGTAATATGCGCCCCGTTCACACGATTCCTCTGTAGTTCAGTCGGTAGAACGGCGGACTGTTAATCCGTATGTCACTGGTTCGAGTCCAGTCAGAGGAGCCAAATTCTAAAAATTCGCTTTTTTAGCGCAATGTTACTGACCTTAGTTGAACATTGTTTTTTAACGGATAGCGGGTTTTTAACATCTTAAGCGCCCTCGACCTTTATGGTTGAGGGCGTTTTGCTATGAACGCCATCACCATTTTCCCCTCGATTATAAAACTTGAGTTATTCAGTAGTCTCCCCTCTTGCAACTCACACCCAAAACTGCCTAACGAAAAGTTATTAATTTTCAATCATATTGCTATCAGGATTTACATTTTTTCGCTGTGCTAGAAAGGGCGCATTTATGTTAGCTCGTTCAGGGAAGGTAAGCATGGCTACGAAGAAGAGAAGTGGAGAAAAAATAAATGACCGACAAATCTTATGCGGGATGGGAATTAAACTACGCCGCTTAACTGCGGGTATCTGTCTGATAACTCAACTTGCGTTCCCTATGGCTGCGGCAGCACAAGGTGTGGTAAACGCCGCAACCCAACAACCAGTTCCTGCACAAATTGCCATTGCAAATGCCAATACGGTGCCCTACACCCTTGGAGCGCTGGAATCGGCCCAAAGCGTTGCCGAACGTTTCGGTATTTCGGTGGCTGAGTTACGCAAACTCAACCAGTTTCGTACGTTTGCTCGAGGTTTTGATAATGTCCGCCAGGGTGATGAACTGGATGTCCCGGCACAAGTTAGTGAAAAAAAATTAACCCCGCCGCCGGGTAATAGCAGTGACAACCTCGAGCAACAGATAGCCAGTACTTCACAGCAAATCGGGTCTCTGCTCGCCGAAGATATGAACAGCGAGCAAGCGGCAAATATGGCGCGTGGATGGGCCTCTTCTCAGGCTTCAGGCGCAATGACAGACTGGTTAAGCCGCTTCGGTACCGCAAGAATCACGCTGGGCGTGGATGAAGATTTTAGCCTGAAGAACTCCCAGTTCGATTTTCTCCATCCGTGGTATGAAACGCCTGATAATCTCTTTTTCAGTCAGCATACTCTCCATCGTACTGACGAGCGTACGCAGATTAACAACGGCTTAGGTTGGCGTCATTTCACTCCCACATGGATGTCGGGCATCAACTTCTTTTTCGACCACGATCTTAGCCGTTACCACTCCCGCGCCGGCATTGGCGCGGAGTACTGGCGCGACTATCTAAAATTAAGCAGTAACGGCTATTTGCGACTGACCAACTGGCGCAGCGCACCTGAACTGGACAACGATTATGAAGCCCGCCCGGCCAATGGCTGGGATGTACGCGCAGAAGGCTGGCTACCCGCCTGGCCGTACCTTGGCGGTAAACTGGTCTATGAACAGTATTATGGCGATGAAGTGGCCCTGTTCGATAAAGACGATCGGCAAAGTAATCCTCATGCCATAACCGCTGGACTTAACTATACCCCCTTCCCGCTGATGACCTTCAGCGCGGAGCAACGCCAGGGTAAACAGGGCGAAAATGACACCCGTTTTGCCGTCGATTTTACCTGGCAACCTGGCAGCGCAATGCAGAAACAGCTTGACCCGAATGAAGTCGCTGCACGGCGTAGCCTTGCAGGCAGCCGTTATGATCTGGTGGATCGCAACAACAATATCGTTCTGGAATATCGCAAAAAAGAACTGGTTCGCCTGCCCCTGACAGACCCCGTGACAGGGAAGTCAGGAGAAGTGAAATCACTGGTTTCGTCGCTACAAACCAAATATGCCCTGAAAGGCTATAACGTCGAAGCCACCGCACTGGAAGCTGCCGGTGGCAAAGTGGTCACAACGGGTAAAGATATTCTGGTTACCCTGCCGGCTTACCGGTTCACCAGTACGCCAGAAACCGATAACACCTGGCCGATTGAAGTCACCGCCGAAGATGTCAAAGGCAATTTGTCGAATCGTGAACAGAGCATGGTGGTCGTTCAGGCACCTACGCTAAGCCAGAAAGATTCCTCGGTATCGTTAAGTACCCAAACATTGAACGCGGATTCCCATTCAACCGCCACACTGACTTTTATTGCGCATGATGCAGCAGGTAATCCTGTTGTCGGGCTGGTGCTCTCGACGCGTCACGAAGGTGTTCAGGACATCACCCTTTCTGACTGGAAAGATAATGGTGACGGAAGCTATACCCAAGTCCTGACCACAGGAGCGATGTCTGGCACGCTGACGCTGATGCCACAGCTGAATGGTGTGGATGCGGCTAAAGCCCCCGCCGTGGTTAATATCATTTCTGTTTCGTCATCCCGAACTCACTCGTCAATTAAGATTGATAAGGACAGTTATCTCTCCGGCAATCCTATCGAGGTGACGGTAGAACTGAGAGATGAAAATGACAAACCTGTTAAGGAGCAAAAACAGCAACTGAATACCGCAGTCAGCATCGACAACGTGAAACCTGGTGTCACTACAGACTGGAAAGAAACCGCTGATGGCGTCTATAAGGCAACCTATACCGCCTATACCAGAGGCAGTGGGCTTACTGCGAAGCTGTTAATGCAAAACTGGAATGAAGATTTGCATACCGCTGGATTTATCATCGACGCCAACCCGCAGTCAGCAAAAATTGCGACATTATCTGCCAGCAATAATGGTGTGCTCGCCAATGAGAATGCAGCAAACACCGTCTCGGTCAATGTCGCTGATGAAGGAAGCAACCCAATCAATGATCATACCGTCACGTTTGCGGTATTAAGCGGGTCGGCAACTTGCTTTAACAATCAAAACACCGCAAAAACGGATGTTAATGGTCTGGCGACTTTTGATCTGAAAAGTAGTAAGCAGGAAGACAACACGGTTGAAGTCACCCTTGAAAATGGCGTGAAACAAACGTTAAATGTCAGTTTTGTCGGCGACTCGAGTACCGCGCAGGTTGATCTGCAGAAGTCGAAAAATGAAGTGGTCGCTGACGGCAATGATAGCGCCACAATGACCGCGACAGTCCGGGATGCAAAAGGCAACCTGCTCAATGACGTCAAGGTCACTTTCAATGTTAATTCAGCAGCAGCGAAACTGAGCCAAACCGAAGTGAATAGCCACGACGGGATCGCCACAGCTACGCTGACCAGTTTGAAAAATGGTGATTATAGGGTTACGGCCTCTGTGAGCTCTGGTTCTCAGGCTAATCAACAGGTGATTTTTATCGGTGATCAAAGTACTGCTGCCCTGACCCTCAGTGTGCCTTCAGGTGATATCACCGTCACCAACACAGCTCCGCAATATATGACTGCAACCTTGCAGGATAAAAATGGCAACCCACTAAAAGATAAAGAAATCACCTTCTCTGTGCCAAACGACGTCGCAAGTAAGTTCTCGATTAGCAACGGAGGAAAAGGCATGACGGATAGTAACGGGGTTGCAATCGCCTCCCTGACCGGCACGTTAGCGGGCACGCATATGATCACGGCTCGTCTGGCTAACAGCAATGTCAGCGATACACAGCCAATGACGTTTGTGGCGGATAAAGACAGAGCGGTTGTCGTTCTGCAAACATCGAAAGCGGAAATCATTGGGAATGGCGTGGATGAGACAACTCTGACAGCAACAGTGAAAGATCCGTCGAATCATCCGGTGGCGGGGATAACGGTCAACTTCACCATGCCACAGGACGTTGCGGCAAACTTTACCCTCGAAAATAACGGCATTGCCATCACCCAAGCCAATGGGGAAGCGCATGTCACGCTGAAAGGTAAAAAAGCGGGTACGCATACGGTTACCGCAACGCTGGGTAATAACAATACCAGTGATTCGCAGCCGGTAACGTTTGTGGCGGACAAAACCTCGGCTCAGGTTGTCCTGCAGATGTCAAAAGATGAGATCACAGGTAATGGCGTCGATAACGCAACGCTAACTGCAACGGTTAAAGATCAGTTCGACAATGAGGTGAATAATCTTCCGGTAACATTCAGCTCAGCCTCTTCAGGACTCACCCTGACCCCGGGAGTAAGTAATACCAATGAGTCTGGCATCGCGCAGGCCACTCTCGCAGGCGTTGCCTTTGGTGAGCAGACGGTCACTGCATCACTGGCTAATAATGGTGCCAGCGACAACAAAACTGTGCATTTTATTGGCGACACAGCAGCGGCAAAAATTATCGAGTTGACGCCTGTCCCAGACAGCATAATCGCCGGTACCCCGCAGAACAGCTCCGGCAGCGTCATCACCGCCACAGTCGTTGATAATAATGGCTTTCCGGTGAAAGGTGTGACTGTGAACTTCACCAGCAGAACAAACTCTGCCGAAATGACGAATGGCGGCCAAGCCGTAACGAACGAACAGGGTAAGGCTACCGTCACTTATACCAATACCCGCTCCTCGATAGAATCAGGAGCGAGACCGGATACCGTTGAGGCCAGTCTGGAAAATGGTAGCTCCACGCTTAGCACATCAATTAATGTCAACGCTGATGCGTCTACGGCACATCTCACCTTGCTACAGGCACTTTTTGATACAGTCTCCGCAGGCGACACTACCAATCTGTATATTGAGGTGAAGGATAATTACGGCAACGGTGTACCCCAGCAGGAGGTAACCCTCAGAGTATCACCAAGTGAAGGCGTGACCCCCAGTAATAACGCTATATATACTACCAACCACGACGGCAATTTTTACGCAAGCTTTACCGCTACAAAAGCCGGGGTTTATCAAGTGACGGCAACCCTCGAAAATGGCGATTCGATGCAACAAACAGTGACCTATGTGCCGAACGTCGCGAATGCCGAAATCACGCTGGCAGCCTCGAAGGATCCGGTGATTGCCGACAATAACGATCTCACGACACTAACAGCAACAGTCGCTGATACAGAGGGCAATGCGATAGCCAACACTGAAGTAACATTTACTCTGCCGGAAGATGTGAAAGCGAACTTCACGCTGAGCGATGGCGGTAAAGCGATTACTGATGCTGAAGGCAAAGCGAAAGTCACGCTGAAAGGTACAAAAGCAGGCGCTCATACTGTTACAGCATCGATGACTGGCGGTAAGAGTGAGCAGTTGGTGGTGAACTTTATTGCGGATACGCTCAGTGCGCAGGTTAATCTTAACGTTACCGAGGACAACTTTATCGCCAATAACGTTGGGATGACCATACTTCAGGCAACAGTGACTGATGGAAACGGCAACCCGTTAGCCAATGAGGCGGTGACATTCACGCTACCGGCAGACGTGAGCGCAAGCTTCACTCTCGGACAAGGCGGTTCCGCCATTACTGATATCAACGGCAAAGCTGAAGTTACACTGAGCGGTACAAAATCCGGCACCTACCCCGTGACAGTTAGCGTGAACAATTATGGTGTCAGTGATACGAAACAGGTGACTTTGATTGCCGATGCTGGTACCGCAACACTAGCCTCCTTAACCTCTGTATACTCATTCGTCGTCAGCACGACCGAGGGCGCGACCATGACTGCAAGCGTCACTGACGCTAACGGCAACCCGGTAGAAGGCATAAAAGTTAATTTCCGCGGAACCTCCGTCACGCTAAGCAGCACCAGCGTTGAAACGGATGATCAGGGTTTCGCTGAAATTCTTGTGACAAGCACCGAAGTCGGACTGAAAACAGTTTCAGCCTCTCTGGCAGATAAACCTACTGAAGTCATATCGCGATTACTGAATGCAAAAGCAGATATTAATTCTGCAACGATTACCAGTCTGGAGATACCTGAAGGTCAGCTAATGGTCGCACAAGACGTAGCAGTTAAAGCTCACGTCAACGACCAGTTTGGCAACCCGATTCTTAATGAATCTGTAACATTCAGTGCAGAGCCACCAGAGCACATGACCATCAGCCAAAATATTGTCTCTACTGATACGCATGGTATAGCCGAGGTCTCCATGACGCCCGAAAGAAACGGTTCGTATATGGTGAAAGCATCCCTGGCGAATGGAGCCTCACTTGAGAAACAACTGGAGGCTATTGATGAAAAACTGACACTCACGGCGTCCAGTCCGCTTATCGGTGTCTATGCCCCTACAGGCACTACTCTGACGGCAACGCTAACCTCTGCAAATGGCACTCCAGTGGAGGGTCAGGTCATCAACTTTAGCGTAACGCCAGAAGGGGCGACGTTAAGTGGCGGAAAAGTGAGAACTAACTCTTCAGGTCAGGCTCCGGTCGTTCTGACCAGCAATAAAGTCGGTACATATACGGTGACTGCATCGTTCCATAACGGCGTAACAATACAGACACAGACAACCGTGAAAGTCACTGGCAACTCAAGCGCCGCACATGTTGCTAGCTTTATCGCTGATCCATCGACTATCGCCGCCACCAACAGTGATTTAAGTACCTTAAAGGCAACGGTTGAGGATGGCAGTGGTAACCTGATCGAAGGTCTCACTGTGTACTTCGCCTTAAAAAGCGGCTCTGCCACATTAACGTCATTAACAGCGGTGACCGATCAAAACGGAATCGCGACAACAAGCGTGAAAGGAGCGATGACAGGTAGCGTCACGGTAAGCGCAGTCACGACCGCTGGTGGAATGCAAACAGTAGATATAACGCTGGTGGCAGGCCCGGCAGACGCCTCGCAGTCCGTCCTTAAGAACAATCGGTCCTCACTGAAAGGGGACTTTACCGATAGTGCTGAGCTACATCTTGTTTTGCACGATATATCAGGCAATCCGATCAAAGTTTCTGAAGGGATGGAATTTGTGCAATCAGGTACTAACGTGCCCTATATGAAAATTAGCGCAATTGATTACAGTCAAAATATCAACGGTGATTACAAAGCCACCATTACAGGCGGCGGAGAGGGTATCGCAACGCTGATCCCTGTATTGAATGGTGTTCATCAAGCTGGTCTGAGTACCACAATACAATTCACTCGCGCAGAAGACAAAATAATGAGCGGTACAGTATCAGTCAATGGTACTGACCTACCGACAACTACATTCCCTTCGCAGGGGTTCACCGGGGCGTATTATCAGTTGAATAATGACAACTTTGCCCCAGGAAAAACGGCGGCTGATTATGAGTTTTCAAGCTCTGCCTCCTGGGTCGATGTTGATGCTACCGGTAAAGTGACATTTAAAAATGTCGGCAGCAATTGGGAAAGGATTACGGCGACGCCAAAATCAGGAGGCCCTAGCTATGTATACGAAATCCGTGTGAAGAGTTGGTGGGTGAACTCCGGCGATGCTTTCATGATATACAGCCTTGCTGAAAATTTTTGCAGTAGCAATGGCTACACACTTCCCCGTGCAGACCATTTAAACCATAGTCGTTCCCGAGGCATCGGGTCACTGTACAGTGAATGGGGAGATATGGGGCATTACACGACTGAAGCTGGTTTTCAATCAAATATGTATTGGTCATCTAGTCCCGCAAACTCAAGCGAACAATACGTAGTTTCCCTGGCAACAGGTGATCAAAGCGTATTTGAAAAGCTTGGGTTTGCTTATGCGACATGTTATAAAAACCTGTGATTTTCCGTTATAATTTCTTAAAGAGTGCTCCATTCGGAGCACTCTTTTTTACATTCCCTCTATAGAGCTTGCCCTTCTCTCACAGAAAATGAATAAATAAAACTGCTGCACCGCAAGAATCGCGTTCGATGTGACTATGATCGTATCCGGTGAGTACAGCTTTGATCCAAAGGCTGGTTTTCTGTGATGATTGACCAGCCTCAGAGTATTGATGACACCACCGTTCATAACAGATCGGCATTACTATGCATAAGTACTGTCTCATATTCTCGCCAAAACACTTTTTAATGCCTTTGCGAATTCATCCAGACTTATATTGTCAATTTTTTGCCCAACGACGACTGACTCCGAAACATCGGCCATTGCGGGCCATCGCGTTTTGTAATCAGCATAAATTGCAACAACGGGAGTATTATAGGCACTTGCCATATGTAATATTGAGGTGTCAGGAGTTATTGCGATATAAGCATCTTTTATGATTGCTGCTGAACGTTTAATCGAGGGTGATAAGGATAAACGGTAGACATTATTATAACAATCCACTAATACCCTGGCTTTATCTTCCCCTTTTGGTCCATGAACGATCACTATTGGTATATCTGTTTCACTTTGAATTTTTGCTATTAGATTTTCTGCAATCGATAATGAAAATGTACGTTCCTGCGAACTACCTTCTAAATTAAGCGCAATGTAAGATCCTAACGATCGCATTTCCTCGCGCACCTCATCGAGTACATCCTCACTTAGTGGCAATTCATATATTGGCCTGACTGCTGGAAAACCCGCCTCACGCATCATAAATGCCCATGTCATGGGTACAGGAGCCCGGATATTCTGATCCATCCGGGACGCGTTCTTGCACAAAGGGGAGTAGCACTTCATGGTTAAACCAACAACCTGAAAATTCGTTTTTGCTTTCAACTGACTGATAAATATCATCGTTTTCAGGTTCTTTTTACGCATCGCCTCTATACAAAGATCCGGCGTACCGTATTTCTGTGTTATGTTCTTTGCTAAATCTTTTATTTCTTTTAATGTTGCGTGATCCTGCAT
>NZ_SJWV01000127.1:0-12065 GCF_004352695.1 Escherichia sp. KCJ4928 | reverse complement strand
TTGCCCTACTATGCAGCTCATGTTATTTAATTTGTTTTCCCCAGCACTTAAGCTTAATACTGGCCTGGCAATTCTTTCGCCTGGTGCATTTGAAGTTCACTCTGACGGAATAGATGTGGATAACGAATTGTTTCACTATCCTATTAAAAAAGCATATACCCCATATAATATACACACTTACAAGACAGAGGAAGTTGTAAACCAGAGGAATATAAAAGTTAAAAACATGACCTTAGATGAAATAAACAATACTTACTGTAATAACGATTATTACAATCAGGCAATAAGAGAGGAACCGATAGACCTTCTGGACAGATCGTTTTCCTCCAGTTCATGGCCTTTTTAGTGAATAAATCATCACTAATTCTATAAGTGTCTGGTCTTGTTGATAATATAGTTAATATGTAACCCTTTAGATTCACGATCTGAAGGGTTGAAACATGACATACGTTCAAAGATTAACCCCCGTTTGAAGGTTAGCTTGTTAGTTACATTTAGTAACACATATCTGGCTACTTAATCCCCATTCTGCCCCCGCGGTTACGCTTTCTTATCTATTCTTTCAATCAGCACTTCACCCAATTCATCCTTAATTCTAATAACTGGCTATTGCGCCTTACCTCCTGTTTTGTCTTTTTTCATTACCAATGTGTGCATGTGAGGAACAATATGGCACTGCAAAATGAGAAAAATAGTCGTTATCTTTTACGCGACTGGAAACCAGAAAATCCGGCCTTCTGGGAAAATAAAGGAAAACATATTGCTCGAAGAAACCTCTGGATATCAGTCAGTTGTCTACTTCTTGCCTTCTGTGTCTGGATGCTATTTAGCGCAGTTACCGTTAATCTCAATAAAATCGGTTTTAATTTTACTACCGATCAACTCTTTTTATTAACCGCATTACCCTCCGTTTCTGGCGCATTATTGCGTGTTCCCTACTCCTTTATGGTGCCTATATTCGGTGGACGCCGATGGACGGTTTTTAGTACTGCAATCCTGATTATTCCTTGCGTCTGGCTCGGAATTGCCGTGCAAAATCCGAATACTCCTTTTGGGATATTTATCGTTATCGCTTTGCTATGCGGTTTTGCAGGTGCAAACTTTGCTTCGAGCATGGGCAATATAAGTTTCTTCTTTCCAAAAGCCAAACAAGGGAGCGCTCTTGGGATTAATGGCGGATTAGGAAACTTAGGTGTAAGTGTAATGCAGCTGGTTGCACCGCTGGTCATTTTTGTACCTGTATTTGCCTTTCTCGGCGTCAATGGCGTACCGCAGGCCGACGGTTCGGTGATGTCGCTGGCGAATGCCGCATGGATTTGGGTACCGCTACTGGCGATTGCCACGATCGCCGCCTGGTCAGGGATGAATGATATCGCCAGTTCACGCGCCTCAATTGCCGACCAGCTCCCTGTCTTACAACGCCTGCATCTCTGGCTGCTGAGCCTGCTTTACCTTGCCACCTTCGGTTCGTTTATCGGTTTTTCTGCGGGTTTTGCCATGCTGGCAAAAACCCAGTTCCCGGATGTGAATATTCTGCGCCTGGCGTTCTTTGGCCCATTTATCGGTGCCATCGCGCGGTCGGTTGGTGGTGCTATTTCCGATAAGTTCGGCGGCGTGCGGGTGACGTTGATCAACTTTATTTTTATGGCGATTTTCAGTGCCCTGCTGTTCCTTACCTTACCGGGCACAGGCTCCGGTAATTTCATCGCCTTTTACGCCGTATTTATGGGGCTGTTTCTGACTGCGGGTCTGGGAAGTGGTTCTACTTTCCAGATGATCGCCGTCATCTTTCGCCAGATAACCATTTATCGGGTAAAGATGAAAGGCGGTAGTGATGAGCAAGCTCAGAAAGAAGCCGTCACCGAAACGGCGGCGGCTCTGGGCTTTATCTCAGCCATTGGCGCAGTGGGCGGCTTTTTTATTCCGCAGGCGTTTGGCATGTCGCTCAATATGACCGGCTCTCCGGTCGGCGCGATGAAAGTGTTTTTAATCTTCTACATCGTTTGTGTGCTGCTGACCTGGCTGGTTTATGGTCGGCGGAAGTTCAGCCAAAAATAAGAGATCGATGCCTGATGTACAACCGTGTCGCATCCGACAAGGCATCAGATCCCAATTCATTCCTGGAGCAGGAGTCATGTCATGAGTAAACTTTTGGATCGCTTTCGCTACTTCAAACAAAAGGGCGAAACCTTTGCCGATGGTCACGGACAGGTGATGCATAGCAACCGCGACTGGGAGGACAGCTATCGCCAGCGTTGGCAGTTCGACAAAATCGTGCGTTCCACCCACGGTGTTAACTGTACAGGCTCCTGTAGCTGGAAAATCTACGTTAAAAATGGTCTGGTGACCTGGGAAATCCAACAGACCGACTACCCGCGCACTCGCCCTGACCTGCCCAATCATGAACCTCGCGGCTGCCCGCGTGGCGCAAGTTACTCCTGGTATCTTTACAGCGCTAACCGCCTGAAATACCCGCTCATTCGTAAACGACTGATTGAACTGTGGCGCGAAGCCCTCAAGCAACACAGCGATCCGGTACTGGCGTGGGCATCGATTATGAACGATCCGCAAAAGTGCCTGAGCTACAAACAAGTGCGTGGGCGCGGCGGGTTTATCCGCTCCAACTGGCAGGAACTAAACCAGCTGATTGCCGCCGCTAACGTCTGGACCATCAAAACCTACGGCCCGGATCGCGTTGCCGGTTTCTCGCCGATCCCGGCGATGTCGATGGTTTCTTACGCCGCCGGAACGCGTTATCTGTCACTGCTTGGCGGCACCTGTTTAAGCTTCTACGACTGGTATTGCGACCTGCCGCCCGCCTCGCCGATGACCTGGGGCGAGCAAACCGACGTACCGGAATCTGCCGACTGGTATAACTCCAGCTACATCATCGCCTGGGGGTCTAACGTACCGCAGACACGTACGCCGGACGCCCACTTCTTTACCGAAGTACGCTACAAAGGCACTAAAACCATCGCCATTACCCCTGACTACTCTGAAGTGGCCAAATTGTGCGACCAGTGGCTGGCACCGAAACAAGGCACTGATAGCGCCCTGGCGATGGCAATGGGCCATGTGATTTTAAAAGAGTTTCATCTCGATAATCCCAGCGACTACTTTATCAACTACTGCCGCCGCTACAGCGACATGCCGATGCTGGTAATGCTGGAGCCTCGCGACGATGGTAGCTACGTTCCCGGGCGCATGATCCGCGCATCTGACCTGGTGGATGGACTGGGCGAAAGCAACAATCCGCAGTGGAAAACCGTAGCAGTTAATACCGCAGGTGAATTGGTAGTGCCGAACGGTTCGATTGGTTTCCGCTGGGGAGAAAAAGGCAAATGGAATCTGGAATCCATTGCCGCCGGTACGGAAACCGAATTGTCGTTAACCCTGCTCGGTCAACATGACGCTGTTGCAGGCGTGGCCTTCCCCTACTTTGGCGGCATTGAAAATCCGCATTTTCGCAGCGTAAAACACAATCCGGTGCTGGTGCGCCAATTGCCCGTTAAAAACCTGACGTTAGTCGATGGCAACACCTGTCCGGTGGTCAGCGTTTATGATTTGGTACTGGCGAATTACGGCCTCGATCGCGGGCTGGAAGATGAAAACAGTGCGAAAGATTACGCTGAAATCAAACCGTACACCCCAGCCTGGGGTGAGCAAATTACCGGCGTGCCGCGCCAGTATATTGAATCCATCGCTCGTGAATTTGCCGATACTGCCCATAAAACGCATGGGCGCTCAATGATTATCCTCGGCGCTGGCGTCAACCACTGGTATCACATGGATATGAACTACCGTGGGATGATCAATATACTGATCTTCTGCGGTTGTGTCGGGCAAAGCGGTGGCGGCTGGGCACACTATGTCGGCCAGGAAAAACTGCGCCCACAAACCGGCTGGTTGCCACTGGCCTTTGCGCTCGACTGGAACCGACCACCGCGCCAAATGAACAGCACCTCGTTTTTCTACAATCATTCCAGCCAATGGCGCTATGAAAAAGTCTCTGCTCAGGAGTTACTTTCACCGCTCGCCGATGCCAGTAAGTACAGCGGTCATCTGATTGATTTCAACGTTCGCGCCGAACGTATGGGCTGGCTACCTTCTGCGCCGCAGCTGGGGCGTAACCCGCTCGGGATTAAAGCTGAAGCCGACAAGGCCGGATTATCCCCCACAGAATTTACCGCCCAGGCGCTGAAATCGGGCGATTTACGTATGGCCTGCGAACAACCAGATAGCGGCAGCAATCATCCGCGTAATTTGTTTGTCTGGCGCTCTAACCTGCTTGGCTCCTCCGGCAAAGGCCACGAGTATATGCAGAAGTATCTGCTGGGGACCGAAAGCGGGATTCAGGGCGAGGAACTCGGTGCCAGCGACGGGATCAAACCGGAAGAAGTCGAGTGGCAAACTGCGGCGATTGAAGGCAAGCTCGACCTGCTGGTGACGCTCGACTTCCGCATGTCCAGTACCTGCCTGTTCTCCGATATCGTTCTGCCCACCGCCACCTGGTACGAAAAAGACGATATGAACACCTCGGATATGCATCCGTTTATTCATCCGCTTTCTGCGGCGGTCGATCCGGCGTGGGAATCACGCAGCGACTGGGAAATCTACAAAGGTATCGCCAAAGCATTTTCGCAAGTGTGCGTGGGTCATCTTGGCAAAGAAACCGACGTGGTATTACAACCCCTACTGCATGACTCTCCGGCAGAGCTCTCACAGCCGTGTGAAGTGCTCGACTGGCGCAAAGGCGAATGCGATCTGATTCCAGGCAAAACCGCGCCGAATATTGTGGCGGTGGAGCGCGACTACCCTGCTACGTATGAACGCTTTACCTCGCTCGGGCCATTGATGGACAAACTTGGCAATGGCGGTAAAGGGATTTCGTGGAATACCCAGGATGAAATCGATTTCCTCGGCAAACTCAATTACACCAAGCGTGATGGCCCGGCACAGGGGCGTCCGCTGATTGACACCGCCATTGACGCTTCAGAAGTGATTCTGGCACTGGCACCGGAAACTAACGGTCATGTTGCAGTCAAAGCGTGGCAGGCGCTGGGCGAGATCACCGGGCGCGAACATACCCATCTGGCGCTGCACAAAGAGGACGAGAAGATTCGCTTTCGCGATATTCAGGCGCAGCCGCGTAAAATTATCTCCAGCCCCACCTGGTCCGGTCTGGAAAGCGATCACGTATCCTATAACGCGGGATACACCAACGTTCATGAGTTAATTCCGTGGCGCACGCTGTCGGGACGCCAGCAGCTCTATCAGGATCATCCGTGGATGCGTGCTTTTGGTGAAAGCCTGGTGGCTTATCGCCCGCCTATCGACACCCGTAGCGTCAGTGAGATGCGCCAGATACCGCCAAACGGCTTCCCGGAAAAAGCACTTAACTTCCTGACGCCGCACCAGAAATGGGGCATTCACTCAACCTACAGTGAAAACCTGCTAATGCTGACGCTCTCTCGCGGTGGACCGATTGTCTGGATCAGCGAAACAGATGCCCGAGAACTGACCATTGTCGATAACGACTGGGTGGAAGTATTCAACGCCAACGGCGCGCTGACTGCCCGCGCGGTGGTCAGCCAACGTGTACCGCCGGGCATGACCATGATGTATCACGCCCAGGAACGCATTATGAATATTCCTGGTTCGGAAGTAACTGGCATGCGCGGCGGCATTCATAACTCGGTCACCCGCGTTTGCCCGAAACCAACGCATATGATTGGCGGTTACGCGCAGCTGGCCTGGGGCTTTAACTACTACGGCACCGTCGGATCGAACCGCGATGAGTTCATCATGATCCGCAAGATGAAGAACGTTAACTGGCTGGATGATGAAGGTCGCGATCAGGTACAGGAGGCGAAAAAATGAAAATCCGTTCACAAGTCGGCATGGTGCTTAACCTCGACAAATGTATCGGCTGCCATACCTGTTCGGTGACCTGTAAAAACGTCTGGACCGGGCGCGAAGGCATGGAGTACGCATGGTTTAACAACGTCGAAACCAAACCGGGCATTGGTTATCCGAAAAACTGGGAAGATCAGGAAGAGTGGCAAGGCGGCTGGGTCCGCGATGTGAATGGCAAGATCCGTCCGCGTCTGGGCAGCAAGATGGGCGTAATAACCAAAATCTTCGCCAACCCGGTGGTGCCGCAGATTGATGATTACTACGAACCTTTCACCTTCGACTACGAACATTTGCATAGCGCACCGGAAGGCAAACATATCCCTACTGCTCGCCCGCGTTCACTGATTGACGGCAAACGGATGGACAAAGTGATCTGGGGCCCAAACTGGGAAGAACTGCTGGGCGGCGAGTTTGAAAAACGTGCCCGCGACCGCAACTTCGAGGCCATGCAAAAGGAGATGTACGGGCAGTTTGAAAACACCTTCATGATGTACCTGCCGCGCCTGTGCGAACACTGCCTCAATCCCAGTTGCGTGGCGACCTGCCCAAGCGGCGCTATCTACAAACGCGAAGAAGACGGCATTGTGCTGATTGATCAGGATAAATGCCGTGGCTGGCGTTTGTGCATTAGCGGTTGTCCGTACAAAAAAATCTACTTCAACTGGAAAAGCGGCAAGTCAGAAAAATGTATCTTCTGTTATCCGCGAATTGAGTCAGGCCAACCCACCGTGTGCTCAGAAACCTGCGTGGGTCGCATCCGGTATCTGGGCGTGCTGCTTTACGACGCCGACCGCATTGAGGAAGCGGCAAGCACCGAGCGCGAAGTTGACCTCTATGAGCGCCAGTGCGAAGTGTTCCTCGATCCACACGATCCCTCAGTGATCGAGGAAGCCCTGAAACAAGGTATTCCACAAAACGTGATTGAAGCTGCCCAGCGTTCGCCTGTCTACAAAATGGCGATGGACTGGAAACTGGCGCTACCGCTGCACCCTGAATATCGCACCCTGCCGATGGTCTGGTACGTTCCTCCGCTGTCGCCGATTCAGTCCTACGCAGATGCGGGCGGTTTGCCGAAAAGCGAAGGCGTGCTGCCCGCCATCGAAAGCCTGCGTATTCCGGTGCAATATCTCGCCAATATGTTGAGTGCCGGCGATACCGGTCCGGTACTGCGGGCGCTGAAACGGATGATGGCGATGCGCCACTATATGCGTTCACAAACCGTGGAAGGCGTTACTGATACTCGTGCCATCGACGAAGTAGGCCTGAGCGTCGCCCAGGTCGAAGAGATGTATCGTTACCTCGCCATTGCCAACTATGAAGATCGTTTTGTCATCCCGACGAGCCATCGGGAAATGGCGGGCGATGCCTTCGCAGAACGAAACGGCTGCGGTTTTACCTTTGGCGACGGTTGCCACGGTTCGGACAGTAAATTCAACCTGTTCAACAGTAGCCGTATCGATGCCATCAACATCACCGAAGTGCGCGACAAAGCGGAGGGCGAATAATGCAGATCCTCAAAGTGATCGGCCTGTTGATGGAGTATCCGGACGAGCTGTTGTGGGAATGCAAGGAGGACGCGCTGGCGTTGATCCGCCGCGACGCGCCGATGCTTACGGATTTCACCCACAACCTGCTTAACGCGCCGCTGCTGGATAAACAGGCCGAATGGTGCGAAGTGTTTGACCGTGGGCGCACTACGTCGCTGCTGCTGTTCGAACATGTTCATGCCGAGTCCCGCGATCGCGGCCAGGCAATGGTGGACCTGCTGGCGGAGTATGAAAAGGTCGGCCTGCAACTGGATTGTCGGGAACTGCCCGATTATCTACCGCTGTATCTGGAGTATTTAAGCGTACTGCCTGACGATCAGGCGAAAGAAGGATTGCTCAATGTTGCGCCGATCCTCGCCCTGCTTGGCGGTCGCTTAAAACAACGCGAGGCACCGTGGTACGCGTTGTTTGATGCTCTGCTGCAACTGGCGGGAAGCTCCCTTTCAAGTGACAGTGTCACAAAACAAGTAAACAGCGAAGAGCGCGATGACACCCGCCAGGCGCTTGATGCAGTGTGGGAAGAGGAACAGGTGAAGTTTATTGAAGATAACGCCACGGCGTGTGACAGCTCGCCGCTTAATCAATATCAGCGACGCTTTAGCCAGGATGTCGCGCCGCAGTATGTCGACATCAGTGCGGGAGGTGGGAAATGATTCAGTATCTGAACGTCTTTTTTTACGATATCTACCCGTACATTTGTGCGACGGTGTTTTTCCTCGGCAGCTGGCTGCGCTACGACTACGGGCAGTACACCTGGCGCGCCTCCTCAAGTCAAATGCTCGATAAACGCGGGATGGTGATATGGTCGAATCTGTTCCATATCGGCATTTTGGGGATTTTCTTCGGGCACTTGTTCGGCATGTTAACGCCGCACTGGATGTACGCGTGGTTTTTGCCAGTGGCAGCGAAACAACTAATGGCGATGGTGCTCGGCGGTATTTGCGGTGTGTTGACATTGATTGGAGGCGCAGGACTGCTGTGGCGCAGGCTGACAAATCAGCGCGTGCGTGCAACTTCCACTACGCCGGATATTATCATCATGAGCATTTTGCTGATCCAGTGTCTGCTGGGGCTAAGTACCATACCGTTTTCAGCACAGTATCCTGATGGTAGCGAAATGATGAAGCTGGTGGGTTGGGCGCAAAGCATTGTCACTTTCCGTGGTGGATCGTCAGAAATGCTTAACGGCGTAGCGTTCGTTTTCCGCCTGCATCTGGTATTGGGAATGACCATCTTCCTGCTCTTCCCGTTCACCAGATTGGTGCATGTGTGGAGCGCGCCGTTTGAGTACTTTACTCGTCGGTATCAGATTGTGCGTTCGCGGCGATAATTTCACCCTGGCCGGATAGCCCTTCGCTCTCCGGCCACTTGCAGGCTATGATAGTTCTCCAGTCACAGGAGAACGTTAATGAAACCGCAGGTGTACCACGTCGATGCTTTTACCTCACAACCGTTTCGCGGCAATTCTGCCGGTGTTGTTTTCCCCGCCGATAATCTTAGCGAAGCGCAAATGCAGCTTATCGCCCGCGAGTTAGGCCATTCGGAAACTGCTTTTCTGCTGCACAGCGACGACAGCGATGTGCGCATCCGCTACTTTACGCCAACGGTTGAAGTGCCGATTTGCGGTCACGCGACAGTAGCTGCGCACTATGTACGTGCGAAGGTGTTAGGTTTAGGAAATTGCACGATCTGGCAAACATCGCTGGCAGGAAAACATCGCGTGACTATCGAAAAGCACAACGATGATTATCGTATTTCGCTGGAACAAGGTACGCCGGGCTTTGAGCCACCGCTGGAAGGTGAAACACGTGAGGCGATTATCAACGCGCTTCATCTCACTGAAGACGATATTTTGCCGGGCTTGCCAATTCAGGTCGCAACAACAGGACACTCAAAAGTGATGATCCCGTTGAAACCGGAAGTGGATATCGACGCCCTTTCGCCTGATCTTGCTGCGCTGAGCGCTATCAGCAAACAGATTGGCTGCAATGGTTTCTTCCCGTTCCAGATCCGCCCAGGCAAAAACGAAACCGATGGTCGTATGTTCTCGCCTGCGATTGGTATTGTGGAAGATCCGGTGACTGGCAATGCCAATGGCCCGATGGGTGCATGGTTGGTACATCACAACGTATTGCCCCACGATGGCAACGTGTTATGTGTTAAAGGCCATCAGGGGCGCGCATTGGGGCGTGACGGCATGATTGAAGTGACGGTGACAATTCGTGATAACCAACCGGAAAAAGTCACCATTTCAGGCACAGCGGTGATTTTGTTTCATGCCGAATGGGCAATTGAACTCTGAAACCGTTGCCTGATGCGCTTCGCCTGTCAGGTCTACAACCGAGCTAATGTATGCCGGATAAGGCGTTTACGCCGCATCCGGCAACCTGACATAAATTATTTTCCCGCCTCCGGGTGCGTATCAAACGCCGCCATCACCAGCGCTAACTCATCCACGGTAAAGCCATGTTTCGCATCATCCACGCCCAGACCAAACTGTTCTTGCATCACAGCATATAATGACGCCACATCCGGTAGATTTCGCTGCTCCACCGCGTGCCCATTTTCATAATGGGTAAAATGAAAATTGGTCAGCGTTAGCTTGCCACCGTCCGGCAAATGGCGGCACATCAGCAAATGATGGCGAAAATGCGACTGCGGCCAGTGCGCCGACCAGAAATTGCCCATCACATAATCGCTTTGTTGCTGCTCGCAGAGATCAAAACGGTACATCGACTGCCAATGCTGATGATGATTAAACTGCAACACCCAATCATCACCCTCCTGCAACAACCGATACTCTCCGTGTGGCGTGGTCTGCACGAGATCGGAAACTAAACGAATCGGCGCGGTTAGCGTCTGCCCACCGAAACCGACATCAGCAATCCATTTTTCCTCTTCCAGTTCCACCAACAGCAAACGATGGGTGCGCGGCGGTAATGCTGGCGGATTTGATAACACTACGCGCCCTAACAAGCTGCGAACGTTAAACTCCAGCTCGCGTAACACCCGCTCAAACACGCCATTCTGCTCAAAACAGTAACCGCCACGACGGGCTATCACCAGTTTCTCTTCCAGCGATTGATCATCAAGCTGTATTTCCCTCGGCAGCAAAACGTCGAGGTTTTCAAACGGAATAGTGCAATTGTGTTTCAGGTGCAATGCACGAAGCGTATCAATATTGACCGCAGCAGCTCCCGACCAGTTAATACGGGCAAAATAGTGATTCAGAATGGGCGTCATCAGGCGTTTCCCTTAGTGGTTTTCTCAACTTATAACCTGGAATAGACGCCGCACCGGCTATTTTGTGCGATCGCGGACATGCATCACGTTTGCAAATCGCCAATCCCGTTAATTTCGTTACTTATTGCGTTACGGACTACGCTTAAAAAAACCTTCTTCGCGAGGCGATACCATGAGCCGATTCATCCCCATAGAATTACACCATGCCAGCCGTCTGTTAAATCATGGCCCAACTGTCATGATCACCAGTTTCGATGAGCAATCCCAGCGGCGTAACATTATGGCAGCAGCCTGGTCAATGCCGGTGGAGTTTGAACCGCCACGCGTGGCGATTGTGGTAGATAAATCGACATGGACCAGGGAGTTGATTGAACGTAACGGTAAATTTGGCATCGTTATCCCGGGCGTTGCAGCAACTAACTGGACGTGGGCAGTGGGAAGCGTGTCGGGTCGTGAAGAAGATAAATTTAATTGCTATGGCATTCCGGTGGTGAAAGGTCCGGTGCTTGGTTTGCCACTTGTTGAAGAGAAATGCCTGGCGTGGATGGAGTGCCGCCTGCTACCTGCGACTTCTGCGCAACAAAAATACGACACGCTGTTTGGCGAGGTGGTATCAGCAGCGGCAGACGCACGGGTATTTGTCGAAGGCCGCTGGCAGTTTGATGATGATAAGCTCAATACGTTGCATCATTTAGGTGCTGGCACGTTTGTTACCAGCGGCAAGCGAGTTACGGCGGGTTAAGCATTACATGCTGTAACCAGGTTTCTTTATCAAAGCCTCCATTTGGGGCGCGATTTCGGCATCCCAGATAGCTTGCCAAGATTCTGGTTGAATCTGCTGTAGAGCAATGCTTATCGAGCTATCTTTACTGTTCAGATGGCGAATAATAACGTCGGTAATATCTGCAGCAAGTGCTGCTTTTTGTTGTTCGTCCAGTTCACGCGGAAAGCATTTAATGTCGATGTGCGGCATGATTACGCTCCTTTTGAAAGATGTCAGTAAAATTAACACACATTGTGAATGTCATGTGTCCGGTAAAGCGTTTATACGACAATAATGCCAGAGCAAGATTACGAAAGCCTTCTCCCCGCAAGGACTGACGCCAGGTAGTTTCTGTCCATGGCTGCTTTTCGCATCTTACGTCTTAACCCTGCCTTGAATACCTTATCATTCGTCAAAATATTAATAGCAATGTGCCGTATCCCTGAAAATAATTCTGCTGCATTTCCTTTTCTTATTTTGCAGTCGTCTTCATTCATTACCACGTCCAGACGCCAGTGCAGCTTATTCTCCACGTGCCAGTGGTTTCGGATTGCTGTGGCGAACTTCTCTGCGGTTAAATCAGCAGAACTGATATA